>DEBL01000138.1:0-498 GCA_002348535.1 Deltaproteobacteria bacterium UBA2957
AAAAGTAAAAAACGCCAACGGGAGTTCCAAGAGCAACTCGATGCCGCAAGCCTCCGTCTGATGAAAAAAGTCAAGACCATTGAAATCCCAAATCCGGTCATGGCTCAGGTTTGTAAGGAAATCCAAGTCGCTTGGGATCAGGTCGCCCGTTGCGAACGCGCCATTGCTGGTGTTGCAACCGAGGCGAATGTTGAGGTGAAGGACCTCCGACGGATGATTCGCAAGGTTCGCCGTACCCCCGACCGTGGCGGTGCTGAGGTGGTGGAAACCACTGGCATCAGTGTGAGTGATTGGGCCGAGTTTGACAGTCGCGTGCGCCGCGAACTGCGCCGGATCCGCAAGGTGGAGGACTCCATCGAGGTTGAACAGGAACAACTACGGGACCTTGCGCGTGATGTGAGGCGTGGCACGGCCATCGCCGAGCAAGCCAAGTGTGAGCTGGTAGAAGCCAACCTTCGGCTCGTGGTCTCCATTGCCAAGAAGTACACCAACCGCGGC
>DEBL01000138.1:814-8302 GCA_002348535.1 Deltaproteobacteria bacterium UBA2957
CAAGAAGTACACCAACCGCGGCCTACAGTTCTTGGACCTGATCCAAGAAGGGAACATCGGGCTGATGAAGGCCGTTGAAAAGTTCGAATACCGTCGGGGGTACAAGTTCTCGACCTACGCAACATGGTGGATCCGACAAGCCATTACCCGCGCAATTGCCGATCAAGCTCGCACCATTCGCATTCCGGTGCACATGATCGAAACCATCAACAAACTGGTGCGAACCCAGCGTCACTTGATCCAAGAGATGGGCCGCGAGCCCCTCCCGGAAGAAATTGCCGAGAAGATGCACATCCCTGTTGAAAAGGTCCGTAAGATCCAAAAAATCGCCAAAGAGCCCATTAGCTTAGAGACGCCCATTGGGGAGGAAGATGACAGCCACTTGGGCGACTTTATCGAAGACAAGAACATGGCCCTTCCCACCGAGAACGCTGTGACGCACAGTCTCGAAGACACGGCTCAAAAAGTGCTGGCGACCCTGACGCCGCGCGAGGAACGGGTACTTCGCATGCGCTTTGGAATCGGCGAGCACTCCGATCACACGCTGGAAGAAGTCGGTCAGGACTTCGATGTCACGCGTGAACGCATTCGACAGATCGAGGCAAAGGCGCTTCGGAAGCTCCGCCATCCGAGTCGAAGCAAGCGCCTCGCTGCATTCATCGACAATTAAATCGGTCAAACGTGAAGAGCCGGTTCCGGCCCCCGCGACGGGGTCGAAACCGGCTTTTCTCGTTTTGGATAATGTTGAACCCTACCGGCAACTCGTCATCGTGACGCACAGTCGTTACTACACGGATCGAGGGCCTATAGCTCAGTTGGTCAGAGCGCCCGGCTCATAACCGGAGTGTCCCAGGTTCGAGCCCTGGTGGGCCCACCCTCTTTTGTTCAGCGGAGTGTTGTTTGCATCCGGACTTGCAGATCATTTTAGACCTGTGGTCTCTCGATGATCGGGTTGATCGCTCTCGTCAGCAGGCGGCTGCACTCAAGGGGGCAGTCTCGCGTATCGATGAACAGCTGCGGAGCACGGCGGGTGAAATTCAGAGTGTATCCATCGAGTTGGAACAGCTCGGTCACGATGAAGCGGAACGTAACCGGTCGCTTAGCCTGTACATTGAGCGTCGCGACCGGGCGGCTCGTCTGCTCGAGGGAGGTCAAGCGCTCGACTTTGTTTCCGTCCAGAAGCAGGTCGACCAGTGCGGTGAACACGTGGACCGGCTTGAGTCGGAGATACTTGACCTGATGGAGCAGCGAGAGATGCTAGTGGAGAAAGGCTCAGAGTTGGAAGGCCGCAGCGAAGCGTTGATGGACGAAAAGGGAAGAGCGCATCAGAAGTGGGTTGTTGATGGGCGGATCATTCGTGCAGAGATTGACGCCGTGTGGCCTGAACGGCAAGCGCTTCACCAAAAGCTTAATCGCGAACTCGCCACCAAGTACGACGGGTTTCGAACGCGAAGTTTGGTTCCCGTTGCGGTAATCGGCGAAGAAGCATGCACACAATGCCATGTCGTGGTTCAGGGCCAGATGCGCATAGAAGTAAACTCTGGCCGCCGACTTCATACGTGTCGCGGTTGCGGGCGCTGGTTGGTTCCTGCTGCTGATGAAGAGCAGTGAATCGAGAATGGACGTTTGGGCTCTACGGGCATAGTCTCGTTCTGTTCGAGAACAACTGACGATCGCCGGTCGTCATTGCGACGGGAGGAAAGTCCGAGCTCCAAAGGACAGGATGCTGGGTAACACCCAGTCGGGGCGACCCGAAGGCAAGTGCAACAGAGAGTAGACCGCCACCCACGGGTTCGGTGCAGCCGTTGGAACACACGGCGGCCGGGTGTTCAGTAATGATCACGGTAAGGCTGAAAGGGTGCGGTAAGAGCGCACCGGCGACCTTGGTGACAAAGTCGGCCAGGTAAACCCCATCCGGAGCAAGGCCAAATAGAGAAGCATTTTGGGGTAGTCCGCTCCTCGCTTCTGGGTGTGCCGCTTGAGTCCACCGGTAACGGCGGATCTAGATGAATGATCGTCATCGGAGCAAGGGAGACCGAGCACCGAAACAGAACTCGGCTTATGGTGTTGTCGAACCGGTCCCCTTCGGGGGGCCGTTACACTTTGTTTAAACCGGAGACGGAACGATGAGTAAAATACGCGAAGAAGCCCTTGAGTACCATTCACGAGGTCGGAAGGGAAAAATCGAGGTCAGCGCGACAAAGCCTCTGCTTACTCAACGTGATCTGACGCTCGCGTACTCTCCCGGTGTGGCGGAACCCTGTCGAGAAATTCACAAGGACTCGACGCTTGCGTATGACTACACCGCGAAAGGCAACTTGGTAGCGGTGATCACAAATGGAACCGCTGTTCTTGGCCTCGGCAATATTGGGGCGCTGGCGGGCAAGCCGGTGATGGAAGGTAAAGCGAACCTGTTCAAGAAGTTTGCCGACATTGATGTGTTCGACATTGAAGTCAATGAAACAGACACAGAAAAGTTCATCGCTGCTGTAAAGGCGATTGCGCCCACCTTCGGCGGAATAAATCTCGAGGATATTCGGGCACCAGAGTGCTTTGAAATCGAGGAGCGTCTTCAAGAAGAATGCGACATCCCAGTGTTTCATGATGACCAGCACGGCACAGCCATGATTGCAGCCGCGGCCTTGATCAACGCCGTCGCAGTCACGGATCGGTCGATTGACGACATCACCGTTGTGTTTTCGGGTGCCGGCGCCGCTGCGGTTGCGACAGCCCGTTTGCTAATTCTGCTGGGGGTCGCCAAGAGCAACATCTACATGTGCGACTCAAAGGGTTTAATCGCGGCCAATCGAGAGGACCTCACTGATGCGAAGCGCGAGTGGGCGCAGCCGGGTGATCGACTGACCCTCGGTGAAACACTGGTGGGCAAAGATGTTTTTCTCGGGCTTTCAGTTGGCGGGCTGTTGAAGGGAGACATGGTGAAGGCGATGGCGCCACGGCCGATTGTATTCGCCATGGCCAACCCCGATCCGGAGATCACGCCCGACGAAGCCAAGGCAGCGGTTCCAGATGCCATCGTGGCAACTGGACGGTCGGATTATCCCAACCAAGTCAACAACGTTCTCGGTTTCCCTTTCATCTTTCGAGGTGCATTGGATTGCCGCGCACGGAAAATCACGGAGGAGATGAAGGTGGCCGGTGTTCATGCCTTGGCCGAGTTGGCTCGCACCGACGTGCCCGACAGTGTGTTGACCGCCTACGGTCTCGAGGCGTTGGAGTTCGGGCCGGACTACCTTATTCCGAAGCCGTTTGACCCTCGGGTGTTGCTCTGGGTCGCACCAGCAGTTGCGCAAGCTGCGGCCGACAGTGGCGTCGCACGACAACCCATCGAAGACATGGACGCATACCGGCAACATCTCGAGGGCAAGATTGAGCGCTCCAAAGAAGTCATTCGTCCACTCATCAACCGGGCTCAAGGATGCAATGCGCGGATTGTGTTTCCGGAGGGTGCGAACCCCAAGATTCTGCGGGCCGCACAGTTGTTGATCGATGAACGAATTTGTCAGCCGGTCTTGGTGGGCCAAGAGTGGAAGATTCTCAACCGTGCCAAGCAGGTGAATGTGGACCTGACGGGTGTGGACATTGTTGAGCAGATTGAAGACGAAACCTTTGATGGGTACGCCCAAGCCTTGTGGGACTCTCGCCAGCGAAAAGGCATGACGCTGAGCGCTGCTCGACAGGAACTGCGGAACAATACTTCCTATGGAATGATGATGGTAAAACAGGGAGACGCCGACGGTCTTCTTGGTGGCCTCGCCACGCCATATCAGAGCACCATTCGACCTGCGCTGCAGATTCTTGGCAAAGCCGAGGACGTTTCCTGCATCAGCGGTGTGTATCTCATGCTGTTCAAAGGCCGACGCTTCTACTTTGGTGACTGCACGGTGAATGTGGACCCCGATGCTGCGACATTGGCTCAGATTGCCCAGAACACCGCGATGGTGGCGCGGCAATTTGGGGATGTGCCTCGGGTAGCGCTGTTGTCCTACTCCGACTTTGGCGAGAACCGTGGGTACGCGGATGTGGACAAGGTTGCGCAAGCCTTGTCCATACTGCGTGCAACAGACCCCGGGTTGATCGTGGATGGTGAGATGCAAGCGGACACGGCGGTAAATGAACACCGAGCCTTGGCCGACTTTCCGTTCAGCCAGATACGCGGCGATGCAAATGTGTTGATTTTCCCCAACCTCTCCAGCGGAAACATTGCGTACAAGCTCCTCCGTGAACTTGGCGGTGCCACAGCTGTTGGTCCGGTCTTGGTGGGTCTGCCGCATCCGGTGAATGCCTTGGCTTTGGGCGCGACGGTGGATGACATCGTGAACATGGCTGCCATCACGGTAAACCAAGTCATTACCCGCGAGCGGAATCAATGAGTGCAGTGGATTTAGCGCGCGTCGCGGAGTTGCTCGAGGCGGTTGAGTCCGATGACAGAAGCCGACGGGAAGCGGAGTGGCTGCTGGATGGGGGAGAGTTTCCTGCGGGGCTGAGCGCGGATGAAGCTATGGTCGCCATTGAAGCGGCGCGTCGGATGGCCCTCATGAATCATCTTCAGCTGGCAAAACAATCCAATGACAAGGTCGTAAAAAAAGCATCTTCAAAAGCCATTCATGTGCTGAAGACCCAGGGGCATGAAGTTCCAGCAGAGCCCAAGACGGGAAGTTGGACCCTCGGTTCAGAGGAACGGACAATCCCCGAGCCTGTTGGGTTGCTCGGGCTGCCACAGGGCGATGGTTATTTTCCTTTTATCCTCGTGTCTCACAATCGAAGTGGTGCCTACGTAACGGCGGGTGTCGCAGGATCCGGTCAGGGTTTTCAAGATGCCGACCACGTTCAGGTGGGACGATCCAAGGCGCGCCAGATTACCGAAAACGCTCGACAGGACCACAATCTGGTTGAAGTTCCAGTTCACATTGCGATCCACTTCTGCGAACGTGCTTTTGACGAGGGGGGAGGCGAAAGGCCGGATGGATGGAGTCAGATGCTTTCCTCGATTGCGGACGGCACGAAGAATACAGCCCGCTTGGTCGACCCACTCGCACGCCAAACGGACACACTCGATGCAAGTATGCTGAGCAAGGTGGATGCCCTCCTCGAGGGCCCGCACCGCGTGGTGTTCAATCTCGAGGAGCGGATCAGCGGGCCTGCTGTGGATTCCGTCATGGAGGTCCTTGGAAGCCAGATCTCGATTGATGATGATGACAAGAAGCGCCGCGTGGCTGCCGAAGTCATTCGCGCTGTTGACGAGGCCTTCGAGGGGCATGCGCGCAAAACATGGATCTTGGCGCTCGATGTGGTCGCTTCCATTGCGGATGTAGCAGAGTGGCAGGAAGTGAGAGACTCCGCCCGGCACACCTCGCTTGCGCTTCGAGCGGGACGAAAGGGCAGTGATATTCCATTCTTCAGAATATGGACTGAGCGCCAACTGGCTGCGGTGAGCGAGATGATCTTGGCGGTGCGAGCCGGAAAGGAGATGCCGCTTCAGTAATAGACGGGCCGCTGACCGCTCGCGATGCTGAGACCGCGCAGGGCATGGGCTGAGTCACCGACCACATCAAGGAAGAACTGCTCATTCTCAGACTGGGCGATGTGTAGATTTTGGTAGACCTTTAAGCCGCGGAGAAGGTCAACGCTGGTTGTGACTTCCTTGACGAGCAGACGCAGTTCAGTCTGCGGTATGTCAATGGTGGTGCCTGCGGCAGCGACGCGGGCAACGGTTTCGAGCGTGTGACCTGTCAGTTTGAGCCGCTGCACCGCCAAGGGAATCCGGTACTTGGGATTCGACTCGATGGCGGCGTCGATTTGGTTGAGTTCGATGGGGAATCGATACCGCAACAGTTCAAGTTGGCGGCCTACTCGACTCGAGGTCGACGGCTCACCAAAACCCCGCAGATCGGCATGCAGTACGCCTTGGATGAGGTGGGCTCCCCCGCATGTGTACTTGAAAATGCCTTGCCGACGCTTCTGGAATGAGGCTCCACTGGACTGTGCCTTGGCGAGGAAGTCAGTGGATGTTTCAAGGCCTGCGCCCACCTGCTGTGCGAATGCCGAGAGGGAGGACTCCATGCAGTTGGTTGAACCTCGGGACATGGAACGCCAACGCGTTTTGGGCTCACTCCATGAGACGAGCGCCATCAAGCTCCAAGGCATGTCGTTCAGCGAGGGAAACGAAGTGCTTCCCGTCGCCGTGTTGTGCCAGTGTGTGGCGAGTGTGCCGCGGTACAAGTCGGCGATCGTATGGTTGTGACCGTCTACGCGAATGGCCCGACTTGAGTCGACACCCGCATCGGTGATTGCTTTTAAGATGAGACTCGGGTGAGGTTCGACCCGCGTACTGCCACGATTCTCCGGAAACACCAGCCCGTGGTCGTGGTCGGCGAGTTGAATGCGCTCACCATAGGTCGAGAACATCCAGTCGACTGCATCGGACCCGTTTGACAGTTTCAGATCCGGTCCTAGGGCGACAAGGGCATGCCCAATCGCCCACGGCAGATCCGGCTGAAGCGCATGGTCGAGGAGCGCGTCGTTTAGTGTTTTGGCTGCTGCGACCGTGGCGGCATCGAACACCAAGGGCTGTTCAATGTGGTGCGCAACCGGCCGATGCGACGGTGAGGGTATCGAGACGCAAGTCTCTTCCGCGACGCTCTCGGGAGCAGGGGTGCCGGTACACGCAAATGCAAGCAGCCAAATCACTATTCGGTGATTCCTTGTTCCTCATCGAGTCGTGCTTGAAGCGCATCGACCTGATCAATTCGGTCATCGGACAGGAAGAACACCATCCCCTCGCGGACTGCAATACGGGGATGCTTCAGCGGGCGCATGACCGCATCCACTGCGAAATCGACCTTGCCGGGTTTCTTGAACTTGATGACGCGTCCGGTGTCGGTGAGGATCCAGAGCTTATTTTTCTCGTCGAAGGCCATGTCGAAGTCTTCATGGCCTCGGCCAAGTTGTTCTTGAGAAATGATGGTGCCGTGACGAAAGCCGTCAGCATGGTACTGCACCACCTCGGTTGAGAAGCCCATAAGAATGTTGCCCTTCGGGTCGATGTCGACGGCGCCGGGCGATCCGTCGCTGATGGTCCAAGCGGCCAGTTCTTCCGACTGCAAGGTATGCAGTCTTGCTTGGTTTTGGACGATGGCCAGCAGTGCCTCTTGCTTTGGAAGATACACAAGGTATCCGTCGCCGCCGAGCCCAGGGCGGGCCGTCTTGGCCGTGCTGAGGGTCCAAGAGACTACCGGCCGACCTTCTTGGTCGAAGACCTGAACGCGGTTTTTGGCATCCAAGACCGCAAAGCTTGTGCCCTCTTTGGTGGGAATCAGGGCGACATCGATGGGATTGTAAAATTCACCAATGCCGGTGCCGCTCTTGGCGCCACTGGCGTACCAAGCTCTACCCTTGGAAAACCATGCATCCGAGAGGTCTGCACCAGGGCCGTATTGTTTTTCAGCACGTCCCTCGAGGCTAAAACGC
>DEBL01000264.1 GCA_002348535.1 Deltaproteobacteria bacterium UBA2957
GATGAACTGCACTCTGGACATCGCCTACCAGCCGCTCATCGGTATGATTCCAGCCCCCGAACGCTTGGGCGCTCAGTCTGTCGTGATGTACGAGATTCAACGATGAGGTACCGTCGCGGCTCAAATGCCCTCGAGTTCGCGCTCACACTGCCCATTATTGTGGCCGTTTTGGCTGGAATTTTGGAGTATGGCTGGTACCTCTTTCAACTTTCGAATGTCGTGCATGCCCTGCGCGATGGCACGCGAATTGGTGTCACGGTTCCGTCGACCGACGAGACCGGTGCGACGACGCGGGCTGAGTCCCATGCCCGTTCGGTGATGGATGGTCTGGGCGTGCCCTGCTCTGACGGGATGAGTTGCTTGGTTACAGCGACCATCGAACCCGCCGGCGATGTCCAAATCTTACGAATGAATATCGAGGTCGACTACTCGCCGTTGGTCGGACTGCTTCCGACACCGAGCCAACTCCGCGGCTCCTTCACGATGATGATGCAAGAACAGAGTTGAGTTCAGGCGGTACTTCCTCGTGGACCTTGTTATGCAACGCGCAAATGGAGGTCCCCATGCAGTCGTTGTTTTTCGCCCTTGTGTTGTCCGCTTGTGGACCAAAAGATGCTCCCCCTGCAGCACCCGCCGAGGCTGCCCCGCCGGCCGAGGCACCCGCCCCGGCCGAACCCGTGGTCGAAGAACCGCCGCCACCGCCACCCGAGGTGATCAACGCCGACTTCACCGTTTCGCTCAAGGCAGCAGATGGTTCCGCAGTCAGCGGTCATGTGAAGCGAGTCGAACGCGGTGAAGCCACCTATGGCGAATCATGGACCACCGAGGAGAAGGCGCTCAAGTTCTACGTCGAAGGCAATGGCGAATACAAGAAGATTACTTGGGCCGATGTGAAGCGAGTCAGCATCAGCATTCCGAACACCAAGGACTTTGACTGCCTGTACAGCTCCGAGTACTCCCCTTGGATGTACGAATGCAGCGTAAAGCTGAAGTCTACTGTGACGACGAAAGACGGAAAGTCCTACGTGGCCGACACCGGTCACAAGTGGAAGTTTGTGACCGACGATGATGCAGAGCACACCTTCTGGCTCAAGAAACACTACGCCCGCAAGCAAGATGAAAAAGTGGTGGATCTCGAGGTCACCAACCCGGAAAACTACGCCCTATACGGCGAACTTCAGGCGCAACTGCGTACCGAAATGAAAGGCGCTCTGATCAAGACTATCTCGATTCAGTAGTGTCGGTTTGAAATCCAACCTCATCGTACGGTTCCGAAAGTGGGTGGTGATCTCCATCGCCATCGGGGCGTTCCTCTACCTTGGGGGAGCGGTCATGGCGGACATCGATCGGGTGAGTGGGGCCCTCGAGACGTTTCAGTGGTGGATGTTGATTCCCGTCTGCGGGCTGACGCTGCTCAACTACGCCCTCCGATTTGTGAAGTGGCATTATCTTCTGCGGCGACTGAATGTAGACATGCCTCTCCGCGACGACGCCTGGAACTTCACGGCCGGACTCGCGATGGTTATTTCGCCAGGCAAGGCCGGTGAGTTGCTCAAGCCGTATGTGGTTCGAGAACGCACGGGCGTGCCCATGGCAACCACGGTGCCCGCCCTCGTCACAGAGCGCCTTACGGACGGGATCGCCATGCTCATCTTGGCCGGGATCAGCGTCAGCGCCTATGCCGCGGACAAGATTCACTACGTGACGATTCCCGCAGCAGTTATCGCCATCGGCCTTGGGATCCTCGCTCACGAAGGCCTCAGCATGGCCACAGTCAAGATGCTCGGTCGACTGCCTGGACTCCGAGGGGTCAGTGAGAAGATGCAAGAGATGCTCGTGAGCTTGCGGAGCTGTCTGGCGCCCGCTCCGCTGCTGCTGACCATTGTACTCAGCGTGGTTGCTTGGGGAGCGGAGTGCTGGGGCTACCAACTGATTTTCCACGGCCTAGGTTTCACCGATGTTGGCCTCGACGTGTGCGTGTTTCTCTACGCCTTTGCGACGGTAGCGGGGAGCGCAATGCCGGGCGGCTTGGGGGTTGCTGACGGGGTCTTAGCCGGCGGCGCCAGCACACTCATTGCGGGAATTTCGCAGCCCGTCAGCGTGGCTGCAGCCATTCTGATTCGTATTTGCACACTGTGGATTGGTGTTGCCATGGGAGCCTTCGCTCTGCTCCGGGTTTCCGCCATGCTTGGGGGCATTGACCTGCAATCCACAGAGGATGCCGAGACAACATGAGGCCGCACATCGCCGAGCGGTACGGTCAATGGCTTGTCCACCATCGCGGCATCATTTCGGTCGTGATCGTGCTGCTGACCATCGCGGCGAGCATCGGCATTGGGTCGCGACTTGCCGTGGACTCACCGATTGACTTCACCCCGCAATCGCTGTTCATGGGCGACGGCGATGAGTGGGAGCGACTTCAGCAGTATGAGGACGAATTCGGGGTCGAGGACAATACGCTCGTCATCTTGGTGAGTGGCCCTGTAAATAGTCCGGAGGGCGTTGCAGCCCTTCAGGCGCTGCATGACGCTCTGGAGCCGATCGATGCCGTCGAATCTGTCGACTCGGTGGTTACCGCCACAATTGCCGCGCGTGACGAGGGTGGAATGATCGCAGTGGTCGACGCGATTGAAGACGGCCCCGACCCACTTGCACCCGCCCTGTCCGACCCCTTTTTGAGTCCCATGTTTGTCGCCAAAGATGGCTCTGCGGCTGTGCTGCAAGTCCGATTGGGCGACGACCTGCAAGCGATCGCCGACCTCGCCCCTGCTGTCTGGCGGGTCAATGATGCGGTCCAAGGCGTTGACTTGCCCGAAGCATTCCGCGTCCACGTCACCGGGGTTCCGTACGTGCGGGCCGAGGTTGTCGACATGATGATCGATGACCAAGAGTTGTTTTTTCCTGTGGTCACGCTGGTCTTCTTGATCACCATTATCTCGCTGTTTCGCCGCTTCTGGGTCGGACTTGCGCCGATGGTTGGCGTGCTCATCGCCACCATCTGGACAATGGGTGTGTTGCTGAGCACCGGGGCCGTATTGAACATTCTTTCCATCCTCACCCCAACCTTGGTGTTGGTGATTGGTGTGGCGGATGGAATTCACGTTGTGTCTCGGTATCGAGAAGAGTTGGCCCGAGTCGGCGACCGGGCGGTGGCGATGGGAGTCACTGTTCGTCGGATGTCACTCGCGTGTTTTTTAACGACCTTCACAACCGGTGCGGGGTTCGCATCGCTCATGGTTGCCGAGACAAAGGTAATTCGGGACTTTGGTCTGCAGGTCGCGTGCGGTGTGACGCTTACGTTCTTCGCAGTGATGCTCGTGGTACCGACCTTGCTCGCTTGGATTCCAATCACGCGCATCGGCGAACCCGCTGAAACCAACCACGGACCCGCGTACCAACGGCTGACTCGCTTCGTGACCACCCGACCCAAGCGCATCGTGGTCGGCGCCTTGGTGCTGACCGCAATGGCGACCTTCGCAGGGCGTACCGTGCAAACCAACTCTCAAATGCTGGAAATGTACCAACCGGACCAGCCAACGTGGCAGGCCGTCAAGCTGGCCGAAGAAAAAACCGGCGGCGTGATTCCGATCTTCATCCACATTAATGGTGCCGAGGGACAAATGGTCGATCCGGATGTACTTCAGCGAGTGGGCTCGCTCGAGGACACGTTGAGGTCGTACCCCTTGGCCGGCACAACCATGTCCATTGCGGGCTGGGTGAAGCACATCCACGCCCTGCTATCGGGTTCCGAAGCGTGGCCCGAGACGCGTGAGGCCGTTGCCCAAGAGTTGCTTTTGGCCGAACTGACGGGGGATCTTCCCATCGAGGATGTTCTCAGCTCGGACCGTGCGCGATCGCGAATTGTGGCCTTCACTCGGGATGCCGGGGGACGGGAATTTTTAAGGGTAAAACGGGCCATTGAGTCCAAAGCAGACTCCTTGTTTGAGGGAACCGGCATAACCATCGACGTTACCGGCGACGGCATGTTGGCTTCGCATGGCGTCGACCAGCTAATCCGCGACCTATTGGCGAGCCTCGCCCTCATGCTCATGGTCATTGTGGCCACGATGTGGTTGCTGCTGCGCGATGTGCGCCAGACCCTCATCGCAACCGTACCCAATGTGATTCCCTTGCTCTTCATTTTGGGCACACTCGGGATCCTCGGAACCGATTTACAGACCAGCAACATTGTGTCCTTCACCGTCGCCGTAGGCCTTGCGGTGGACGACACCATTCACTTCATCGTCCGGTATCGAGAGGAGCGAGCAAAGGGATCCGCGATCAACGAAGCCATCGCTCGAACCTTTATTGGCGCAGGGCACGCCATCGTGCTGACCAGCATCTTGCTGATTGCCGGCTTTGGAATCCTTGCGTTCAGCCCGCTCACCAGCACGCATTATTTTGGGCTCTTGGCTTGCATCACAATGGCTGCAGCCATGCTGGGAGACCTTCTATTGCTTCCGGCGCTCTTCAAGTGGTTCGACAAGGACTGAGCCCGTCTTTACTTTGCAAGCGCATGCATCGACGGTACGATTGAACACCGATTGGAGTCTCCCATGCATCGTCTCGTTCTTCCTTGGCTGGCCTTCAGCATCTCGGCCTGTACCCCTGCTTGGAGTGAGAAGGTGGATGATGGCGAAGTGCCCGATGGCGATGCCGTGCTGGATGACCCGTCCGATGACACTGGCATCACTG
>DEBL01000261.1 GCA_002348535.1 Deltaproteobacteria bacterium UBA2957
GCATCGGCATCGGCGTCGGCGTCCGCATCGGCATCAAACCATGTCCCCGAGTCAGGGCTTCCGACCTTCGTTTCACACCCGGTGCCAATCAAGCCACTCATCAACAGCAGCACAACGGTCATTTTGCTCATTGCGGACTCTCCTCTACTCCATGCGAAGTCAGCCAAGAACCCATGTTAACCGGCAATCGGCGCTGCCGTCACCAATCCAAAACAAACCGCGACTACCGGGCCCACGTTCTCGTACCGATGGCGTTGGTCCCCCCGAAACACGGCAACGTCTCCCGGAGCCAGACGGATTTGTTCTTCGCCGACGGTGATGACCATTTGCCCTTGCTCACTGGCTACATATTTTTGCGTACCCCGCGCGTGCGGAATTCCCACCGCCTGAACACCAGCGGGGAGTTCCATTCGCTCCCATGAAAGTCCCCGAATGGCATCGGGCAACACATGGCGAACGGTGGCTTCTCCCCGCTGGCGATGATGGAGGTCCTCGACGGGCACATGGCGAACAAGACTGCGCGGCGGGGCAACGAGTTCTTCGATGAGCACCTGCAGCGCACTGGCAATGCGCATGAGCACCGACAAAGTAGGGTTGGCCGCTCCTGACTCGAGATGGGCCAACGTGGGGCGTGGAATGCCAGCGATTTGAGCCAGCTGGGCTTGACTCAACTGCCGTGCAGAACGCAGCTGGCGAACATTGAGTGCGAGGTTTGATGATATATAATCCATTTAGATTTTTTAATATCACATTGTTTATATTTGGTCACTATTGATAATATATTGTCTATAGCGCTAACTGGCCAGCGACCGATTTGCCAGATTATGTGCGCTGCGTGAACGTATCCCTGCCATTCAATGACAACACGGTCCGCGGTGTCGTGTTCGGAATGATCCTGAGCGCGCTCCTGCTCATGGGGCTGGAGCGCGGCGCGCAATGGTACGAGGCCAGCCAGATGGCGGACCCTTCTGTGCCAGAGTCCTTCGGTTCCCCGCATCCCTACTTGCTCTGGGAGTTGCCACCCGGCGAGACCGTGGTCAATGAACAACGGGTCGCGGTGAACAGTGTTGGCGCGCGCGGAACGGAAATTGCCCAGCCCAAACCACAGAACCTGCGTCGGATCCTATTTTTGGGCGACCAGACCACATTCGGACAGGGCGTGTCGTTGAACCGGACCTTCGCATACGACGCCGTTGAGAGCCTGGGCGGTTCTCGGGTCGGGCTCGAGCCGCTCATGATGGCTGTGCCCGACTACACCGCAACCCAACACCTCAATCTGATGGACTTGCGGGGGTGGTCTCTCGAACCCGACCTTGTGATCATTGGCGGACCGTCCATCGAGATGTCGGTCCAGACCTACCGGGACGAGGACGTCATCGCGATGGTAAAGCAGCACGAAGGTCCGAGGGCGATGCTGCAACAGTATGCCCTGTTCCGAGTCCTCGATCGGATCGCCAATCTGCATCGGAATGAACGGGCTGTTCGCCGCACGGCAGTCTTCGGAACGGGCGCGAACTTCAACCCCAACGGCGAACCTCGTTTGGGAACAAACGCCTATGCAGCCACACTCGACCGACTGGTGGTCGACGCACTCGACCGAGACACACCCATCGTGTTTGTCATGACACCGGTCTCGTCAGACATGACAGGAACCGAGCTGACCGATTCCCTCCAACTTTATCGAGACGCCATGCGATCGGTTGCACAACGACACGGGGTGCCCGTGGTGGACGGACCCTCGATTTTCCAGAACAGCCGGAGACAAACCGGTCAACTCTTTTTGAATCAGACCCTGCTCACCGAACAAGGACACCGCGTTCTCGGATATTCATTGGCCAAGGTCATCAAGCCATGGATGCGCGGTCGATCCGTGCTTCGCCCCGGAACCGGCGAACCGCTGCCAACCCTGCCGGAACCCGAAAACGAACCGAGTGCCTTGTGAGCATTCCACTTGAACGGATGGTCGCCGTCGCCCTCGGGTTGGCCGTCGCGCCCTTTGCGGCCAACGAACTGGAGCAGCGCAGAGCCACCTCTACCCCCAAAGGATGGGAGACCCAGTCTGTCGAACGTCTGGAGCCGCTCGAGGGTGCGTGGCGGGTGTTGGACAGCCGATGGCGCATTCTGCGCGGCACTGAGTGGGCGGCCGATGGGCCCGCTGACCAGCTGTACGTCCGAACGAAGCTTCCACCGACGGCCACGCTTGCGCTGTCGCTCAATTCAACGGGCTCTGACGGCATCTGGTTTACGTTCACCTCGGACGGACCCGTTACCGCCACTCAATCCGGCGAACGCCTCGCCTGCATGGGGTCTGCACCTCCACCACCCAAAACCGAAGCGGTCGAACTTCAACGCAGCGCGGACGGAGTGCTGCTGCGGTGGGGGGACTCCACAATGGTGTGCCTTGAGCCCACCCCGCCAACAGGCGGCGTTCCACGGCTTCGCACCGCAGGCGCCGACATCGAGGTGCAATCCATCGGCCGCGATCGAACGACAGACGGAGCCCCCTTGGCCCCAATTTGGTGGATGGCCTTTGTTGTGGCGTGGATGCTCCCGTGGATTGTCGTCTTCGATTTTGTGCGTGGACTTGTTCGCCCCAAACGGTCCGCTCCCCTTCCATCGGAAGAGTAGGGGGTTAAGAGCCCCGTTGGAGGTCGCTCATGCTTGCCGTCGTATCGCCCGCAAAGAAACTGGACATCACCCCTCACACTCGAGGCATCACACCCACCCAGCCTGTGCTGCTCGACGATGCAGTCGAACTGGCCGATGCAGCCAAGCAACTGGCTACTGCCGACCTGCAAGCGCTCATGAGCATCTCGGAGAAGCTGGCAACGCTCAACCATGACCGTTTCCAGGCCTTCACCACCCCGTTCACCGCCGACAATGCCAAGCCCGCCGTCCTGACCTTCAATGGCGACACGTACACGGGACTTGACGCCTCGACCCTGAGCGACGACGATCTCGAGTGGTCCCAAGACCGGCTCGCCATTTTGTCTGGGCTGTATGGACTGCTTCGACCCCTCGACCTCATCCAGCCCTACCGGCTGGAGATGGGCACCCGGATGGAAAACCCCAAGGGCAGCAACCTCTACCAGTTCTGGGGCGACCGGATCACCGCTCAACTCCGCGAACGAATGGCTGACCACTCCGACAGATCCCTCATCAACCTCGCGTCCAACGAATACTTCAAGTCGGTGAAGGCCGGACAAATCCCGGGCGCACTGATCACCCCTGCCTTCAAAGAAATCCGCGATGGTCAACCCAAGATGATCAGCTTCATGGCCAAGCGAGCCCGAGGCATGATGGCCCGGTACATCATCGAGGGGCGCATCGATCGTCCTGAAGGGCTCAAAGAGTTCTCGTTGGGTGGCTACGCCTACGACCCAGCCCTGTCAACCGACACGACGTGGACGTTTACTCGCCCAAACTGAGCACAAAGTCGCTGATGCGACGGGCCGAATCCGCAAGCCGTTCCAGATGGGCACAATGTCCTGCTCCGTCCACGACTTCGTGTACGGCGAAAGGCAAATGGTCGACCATTTCGTTGGCGATGGCCCCATAAGCCGGGTCAAGGCTGCCGGTCAGCAGGAGAACAGGGCAGTCGAGTTGGGGCAACCGGTCCCAGACCGGCTCAACTGCGCCCTGACCAAAACCACGAAGCGCTCCGGCCAGACCCGCAGGTCGATTGGCACGACGCCGAGTCTGCATCGGATCACGGATCGATGCCGGGATGACCTGTTGGGTGGCAATAATTGGGAGTGACGCCCAGTGTTCGCAGAACCACTCCATTCCGCGCTGCTCGATTCGGGCTGCGAGGCGTTGGTCGCGTGCGATGCGCTCGGCTCGCTGAACCGAATCGCGCAGGCCGGGGTTCACTCCAATGAGCACCAGCGCGCGCACCCGATCGGGATGGGCAAGGGCAAGTCGCAACGCAACGCGAGCCCCCATCGAGTACCCCATCAATAGACTCGGGCCTTGTTCACCCAGTCCACCCACGACGGCCTTCACCATGGCTTCGCTGGTGTAGGCTGACGTTTCGG
>DEBL01000083.1:0-3012 GCA_002348535.1 Deltaproteobacteria bacterium UBA2957
GCTGCTGGAGAAGTTCCGTCAGTCGGTGCTCGCAGCCGCCTTCCGGGGCGATCTGACGGCCGCGTGGCGGGCGAAGAACCCCGATGTGGAACCCGCCTCCGTGCTCGCTTTGCAGCAACATCAACTCCCGGACGAATACCAGCGTCTGAGGAAGATCCGAAACAAGGGCACAGTCACCCTGCCCGATGATGCATTTCCGGATCTGCCTACCACATGGTGCTACCGCTCGGTGAATCAACTCTACGATAGCGGTATCATCCTTGATTACGCCGACGGTAACCACGGCTCGCTCTACCCACGCAAGGCTGAGTTTGGTCCTTCAGGCGTGACCTTCGTGACAGCAACCCAGATTGACGAGCGGGGCAGGATCGATCTGGCTGGTGCCCCGCTCCTGAACTCTGAAAAGGCACATCAATTGAAGAAGGGATGGGCACGGGGAGGTGATGTTCTTCTGACCCACAACGCTACTGTCGGACGGACTGCACGAGTACCCGACGATGCAGGGAACTTCCTTCTTGGAACATCGGCCACCTTCTACAGAACACAATCGGATGTGCTCGATCCCGACTACCTGTACTTCGCGTTGACTGCACCGAGTTGGCAGCGTCAACTGCGCTCCATCATGGAACAGACCACCCGGAATCAGGTCAGCATTCAGAAGCAGGCTTTCTTCGGCATTCCGTTTGCGCCATTTGGTGAACAAAGGGCCATCGTGGCGTTGTTGAAGCGCGCATTCGCATGGGCTGACGCGATGGAAGACTCTCTCACTGCCGCATTGTCCAACGCAGCATCCCTCAACCAGTCCATCCTCGCCAAAGCCTTCCGAGGCGAACTGGTCCCGCAAGACCCCACCGACGAACCTGCAAGCGTCCTCTTGGAGCGCATCCGGGCCGAGCGGGAGGCAGCCGAGGCGGCGAAGAAGGCCAGCAAAAAGAACAAACGACGCGGAGCCACCGCATGACCTTTCTCGATGCCGCCGAAGCGGTCCTGACGGCCCACGGAAGTCCCCTTCATTTCAACGACATATGCGACCGCGCCCTGGCGCAGGGCATTTTGAACACCGAAGGCAAGACACCCCGGGCCTCCATGGGCGCGATTTTGGCGGTGGCGGTCAAGAAAAAGGGCGAAGCCGGTCGATTCATGCGCACAGCACCCAGCACCTACGGCCTCCGAACATGGGCCGCTACGGGCACGACTCCCGACGTGGCTTCCGAGGCCGGAGATCGAGTCCGCATTCCCCACTACCCACGCTACGGCCGAGTGCAAACGGCCTTGCCCATCTTGGAAGGCACGTTCGCCCGCACGGTATCGGGAATGCGCTCCACCCTCTCCAAACAATGGGGCAGCACCCAGGCCAACCGCGACTGGTCCGACCCCAGCCAATGGATCGACGAATGCTTGACTGGCGAGCAAGCCCAGTTCGCCCACCGACTGTGGACCGAAAGCAAGGGCGACATCAATCCCCGGCACATTCTGGGTCACTGGCTGCTCAGCCGCCGATACGGGCTGCTCACCGAAGACGCCGCGGGCCGCTTGGTGCTCTCCGATACCGGACGCGAGTTTGTGGCCTCCACACAATCGAGCGCCGCCCGCGACATCGATGACCGCGAGGGCCTGCTGAAAATCTTGTCGCTCGTGGCCGAACTGGGCCCGGCCCGAAAGTCGGTGCTGCTCGAGCCCTGGCAGCGCTTTTTGGCCGAAGAAAGCAAAGTGAGGTCCGAAAGCTACGCGAGCTCCACCCTGTGGGCCCGGCTGCGCAACCTGCGGGACCGCGAGTTGGTGGTCTATTCATCGGCGGCCTACTCCATCACGCCCGAGGGGCTCGCCTGGCTCGACGATGCCAACGTGGGCGACACCCCATCCGGGGCCGACACCTACCAGCAAATCCTGACCCTGTCCGACCGGCACAAACAAGACATTCGGTCCACGATTCATGAGCTGCTGTACCAAATGGACCCCTACGCCTTTGAGCAGCTCATCGCGAGACTGCTCGAAGAGATGGGCTACGACGACCCACACGTGACGCCACGCGGAAACGACAAAGGGGTCGATGTGGTGGCCACCATCGAGATGGGCATCACCAATGTGACCGAAGTCATTCAGGTAAAACGCCAGCAAGGCAATGTGCAGCGCACAGTACTGGATGCGCTGCGGGGCTCGCTGTACCGGTTTCAGGCCGACCGCGGCACCATCATCACCACGAGTGGGTTTTCATCGGGCACCGTCAAAGCGGCCATGGAGCCCGGCGCCGTGCCCATCACGCTCATCGACGGCGTGAAACTCGTTGAACTGCTCACCAAACACAACATCGGGGTGAACAAACGGCCCGTGGATGTGTGGGAGCTCGACACGGCGGCATTCAGCAGCGAGCCGGAGGTCGATGATGAAGGATAACGGTGAGCCGGTGAGCGGCCAGCAAAAAGAACAACAGACGCGGAGCCACCGCATGACCCTTCCCCGCCGCGTGGAGCACCCATGAAAGCCATCGATCGCCAGTTCACCAAAATCATCAACGGCACCACGCAGTTTGTGATTCCCGTGTTTCAGCGCGACTACAGCTGGACCGAACTGCAATGCGCCCAACTGTGGAACGACGTATTGGCCGTTGGCCAAAGTCCCACCGAACGGGCGCACTTTATGGGCTCTGTGGTCTACGTGCCCTCGGGCGACACCTCGGCCGGCTTCACCCGCTGGCTGTTGATCGACGGCCAGCAGCGCGTCACCACCCTGACCCTCATGCTCATCGCCCTCCGCGAGCACCTGCAAGACACGGGCTACCAACCCCAAACCGAAGACGGTCCCTCCGCCAAGCGGATCGAGGCCTACTTTCTGCGCAACGTTTACGAGGAGGGTTCACGGCAACAAAAGCTCGTTCTGCGACGGCGCGACCAGGCCACGCTTGCGGCCTTGCTCAACAACTCTGAACTGCCCGCCGAACCCTCGTCTCGGGTGCTCGACAACTACCAGTTTTTCCGCGACCAACTGCGCAATGCCGACCCCGCCGATATTTAC
>DEBL01000083.1:3336-5519 GCA_002348535.1 Deltaproteobacteria bacterium UBA2957
CCCCGCCGATATTTACCGGGGCATTGGCCGACTGGTGGTGGTCGACGTCACCCTCGACCGCGTGCACGACGACCCCCAAATGATCTTCGAAAGCCTGAACTCCACGGGCATTGATCTGACCCAGGCCGACCTGATTCGAAACTACATCCTGATGCGGCTGCCCGAACCCGAGCAAACGCGCCTGTACACCGATTACTGGCAGCGCATCGAAGTGCTGTTCCGCGATGCCGGACGCCGCTTTGACTCGTTTGCGCGCGACTACATGGCGCTCAAAACCCAAACCAGAAAGCAGGCGCGGGCCGACGAGATCTATCAGGCCTTCCGGCCGTTTTACCAAGACCTCGCCGAAGAAATGGGCCACGAACAGGCGCTCGCCGAGATGCTCCGGTACGCACGCTACTACGCGGACTTTGTGTTGGGCACCAAAGCCGGCACGCCCGTGGGGGAGCGGCTGCAACGCGTGGCCCGGCTGGCCGAAACCTCGGCGGTCCTTGTCCTTCGATTGATGGAGTGCCATTACGAACGCCACACCCTCAGCGAAGCCGATCTGTGCGAGGCCCTCGATGCGCTTGAAAGCTACATCTTCCGACGGGTGATTTGCGGCGCCCAAACCCGCGGGTACTGGGCCCGGTTTTCTTCGATTGCCTACCGATTGCCCGACGACGGCGCACTGCTTCGACTGAAGGTGGAATTCGCGCGGCAGCCGGCCGCCTACCGGGCCATTCCAGACGCCGAATTCCGAACCGAGTTGCTCAGCCGACCCGTGTACGGCATGCGGGTGTGCCACACCTTGCTCGACCGGCTCGAAAACCACGGTTCCAAAGAACCCACCGACACCAGCCAGTACACCGTCGAACACATCCTGCCCCAAAACGAGAGTTTGCGGGCCGAGTGGCAAGCCATGCTGGGGGACGATTGGCAGGCCATTCAGGCGGAGTGGGTTCACCGCCTCGGAAACCTGACGTTGACCGGGTACAACAGCACCTATTCGGATCGCCCCTTCCACGAAAAGCAGTCGGTCTCGGGCGGGTTTTCAGAAAGCTCGGTGCGGCTGAACAAATACGTTCGGGAGCAATCGGCGTGGACACCCGCGCAAATGCGAGAGCGGGCTGAAATACTGGCCGAACGGGCACTGCGCATTTGGCGCCCGAACATCGTGGATGTGACGGCCATCACCAGTGTGGAACTTGAGGAACTGAAAAAAGCCGCTGAACGACGGCGCGCCGAAGACGTGCAGATGACCCGCAAGGCGCGCGCACTCCACGACGAACTGCGCGAGGCGGTGTTGGGCCTCGGCGATGTGATCGAACGGGGTGAAACAAAGTCGGTCAGCTACTACGCCGACCGGGGCACTTCGGGCGAGTTCTTCATGGAAATCCTGCCGCGGAAGTCGCATTTGACCTTGCTTCTGGACATTGGATTCGACGAGGTCAGCCACCTCAGCCAGCGGGTCCAGGACGCAACCGAACAGAAGTTCTTCTTTTACGCCAAACACGCCGGTGAGGCCTTTATGCACTTGCACAGGCGCGAAGACCTGAACGAAGCGCTCGCCTGCATTCGACACGCCTATGAGGGTGTGCGGGCATGAGCGACGAGAAAGAGGGGCTGCCTGAGGGGTGGGCTGTCGCGCGAGTTGATGAGGTCGGAGACGTCCAACTGGGCCGACAGCGGTCACCAATTCATCATTCAGGTCCACACATGCGCCCGTACCTAAGGGTCGCCAACGTCTACGAAAACAGGATTGATACGTCTGATGTGATGACCATGAACTTCGAACCTGATGAGTTCGAGAAGTATGTTCTTTCAGTCGGTGACATCCTCCTGAATGAGGGGCAAAGCAAGGAACTTGTTGGTCGCTCGGCCGTCTATGGTGGTGAAGTGCCCGGCGCGTGTTTCACCAACTCGCTCGTCCGGTTTCGTCCCGGTGCATTGGCGACGGTGGAATATTCGCAATCACTGTTTCGCCACTATCTCCGCGACGGCACCTTCCAAAGCATCGCAAAGATCACAACCAACATTGCTCACCTCGGAAAGTTGAGGTTCGCAGCATTAAAATTTCTGCTTCCACCCATCAACGAACAACGCCGCATCGTCGCCAAGATCGAGTCCCTCCAGGCTCGCTCCGCGGCGGCGAAGGAGGCACTGGACGCCATTCCACCGCTGCTGGAGAAGTTCCGTCAGTC
>DEBL01000234.1 GCA_002348535.1 Deltaproteobacteria bacterium UBA2957
CCGCCGCAGGAATGGCGGGTCAGACACTGACCCAAGAAGTGCTCGGTCCGGGTCCACATACGGCATTCGCTGGTCTCGGGTTGGCCACGTTGCCATTTCTGCTGTCGGAGATGTCGAATGGCATCTCCGAAGTTGTTGCGATTCACTGGATTGTCTGGAGCCTCTGGGCGGGTGTTCGCGTCATGGCGGAACCGTCGCGCCGGCGATGGATTCATCTGGGAGCCTTCATCGGGCTCACCACGGCGGCCAGCTTTTACTACGGGCTGGTGACGATCATGATGCTGTCTGTACTTGGCGGGCTGCGGCTCCTCGAGCACCTGCGGGCAGGGTGGCGACCGTCGGTGTCAATGCTGCGGGATCCCCTGACCGGAGCCGGGTTGTCGGCAGCTGTTGCGCTGCCTTTTTGGGGTGCGTTTCAGTGGACACTCCACAGTGGGAATGCCTTGATCGTTCGGCCCAAAGAGTTTGCCGTCGGGTGGATTTTGAGTCACAACGCCGTTGACCCCAGAACGTATGTGATGCCCGGAGACTTTCAGTCCGTGGATCTCACGGCATACGGCGAGGCATTCGTGCACACTGGATACCTGCGATGGGTCGTCATTGGTCTTGCCGTTGTGGGACTTATGCGTGTCCCTAAACTCCGCCATTGGGGCGTTGCAGCCGCGGTGTCCCTTGTGTTCGGATTGGGTCCAATTTTGTACCTCGATGATTGGGTAACGGTGGGAGGATACAGCGTGTCGCTTCCGTTTTATTGGGCGCAGTTGCTCCTGCCGGATGTGGCCATCACCCACCCTCTTCGCCTCAGCATTGGCGGACAGATTGCCGCCGTGGTCCTTGCGGCCGGGGGCCTGTCTGCACTCAAACGCGCTTGGCTCGTGCCCGCATGCGGGTTCGCTGTTGCCGTGGAGTCTCTCTTGTTCTCGCCCGGACCGTGGCCCGTCCCGACTTCGAGCGCGCGGGTTCCGGATGTCTATGCTGCCATCGAGAAGGACGGCCCTGTGCTGGACCTGCCGGGCAGCGTCGGGGCGACGATGGCCACAAGCCGGTATTTCTGGAATCAGACCGCGCACGGTCGCGGGATTCCGTACTCGCCCAATGTTCGGCTTGATTCGGCCCGAGATTTGGAGGTTCAGAGTGCATTCACCGATCCGATCATCCGAGAGTCAGAACACCGCGTGGTGGAGGATCCGGGTAAGGGCCCGGATCTGTATCAGAAGGCGCTCGCACGGCGGTATGCTGCCATTGTGTTGCACGGCGATTTAGAAGCGCGTGCCCAGCTGCGCAGTGCCTATGAACCCGTGCTTCGCTCTGTGTTTGGCCCGCCGACCATCGACGGTCCCATTCAGGTTTGGATGTTGGAGGCTGGTCCATGATGTCGTGGGCGTGGATGGCTGTGTTGGCGTGTACAGGGAGCGATGACGTCAGACTCGAGACAAAGCTGCCTGAGTCCGAACGGGTTGCGGTTCATGACGAGTCTGTTGAACGCGTTGGGGTTCAGGAGGGGGTTCAACACCCTCCAATTCCAGCAGACAGTCCCGCATGGCGGCACGATCCGGGCGGGTTTGTGCCGGACCACAACTTCTACGGCGAGCGAACGTGGGATGGGGTGAGAATGAGAGTGGCGGGACACCTTTCGGTGATCGAGCGGGATCGAGCCCGATTGGTCGCGCAAATCTCTTCGGATCCGCTGCAAGCGGCAGCGGTGTATCGTGCCTTGGCTGCTGATCTCACGGGAATGATTCCGAAAACGGGAGGCCCTGAAACGGAAATCCCCACGCTCGTTCGCGATGCAGCCCTGCGGGACGCCGCGTTGCTTGCAGGCCAGCCCGAAGGTGTCACAACCGGCATCGCAGGAGTGCGGCGCGAATACTTTCAGCACCTTCGGGAACGGACGATGTCAGCGGCCGTCGGTCGAGAACTGCGGACCCGACTCGCCGCAGCAGCCGAGGCCATCTCCTTTCCGGCCATCGACGCATTTGAGGATTTTGATGATCGGCACGCAATGCGTGTCACGCTCTGGTCGCTGTACCTTGACGCAGTTGATCCCCTGAAGTTTACCGAGCCATGGGGATACTTTGACGCGGCGGCCCATGCCCGGATGGTCCAACGCCTCGACATTGACATCGCGGAGAGTGCAGGACTGAAGGCTCCCACGGAGCCCAAACAGGTGGTGAAGTTTACGGTGGTGGGCACGGGGGGCATGCCCACCGGCGACTCTCTGATTGATGTTGCAGGTCAGCCCGGTCCGCGTGCGATCGGTGTGCTCGAAAAACTGGATTTAAGCCAACCGAACCATCGCCAGTGGGTGGAGGACACAGCATTCGTACTGAACGCAAAGATGAAGGATCAACCGGGCGGGGTGTTGTCGATTCTGCACACGCGTGCGGCACACCTCGATGGGTTTGGGCACGGCAGTCGCTACTACAACATCAAGCAGCTTCGAAACGAAGGTGTTCGGCAGTTGGCGCGTGCGGGCCGCTTCGATTTGGCGCGCCAGTCGTTGCAGATGAACTTTCCTCTGCACCATCAAGATTGGGAGTGCCCCAATCGAGAGGGAATCTTGCTGGCCATTGATGGCCGCCTGGCGGCACAGGCTGGAAGCACTGACGCTTCGGCCCAACTTGCACGCGCCCGAACCGCGACGGACCTGTTCCTGAGGCGGGTCAGGACGGCGGAACAATCACGAGCCGCCACGCCCGGGCCACCGCCCGGGTCAACTACTCCGTTGGCGGAGTGACCGCTTCTGCGGGCGCACCGTCGGTGGCAGGCGTCGCGTCCGTTTTGGGCGTCTCGTCCATGACCGGTGCAGCGCCATCGGCGCCAACCGGTGGCACGGCATTCGGGTCGTCTTCGGCGGGCGGCAGTGGCGGTGTGTCAGGCACCACGCCAACCTTTAAGTCCACCACATCGGGCGGAGCATCCGTGTTCAGCAGTCCGCCGGTCCAAAGCCCAATGTTTTCACCGGGTGTTGGTTGACCGTTCCCATCTGTGTCATCGACGACCATCAGCACCGCTGAGATTCCTTTTGGTACCATAATCTCGCTCTTGCCAGCCCCATCGAAGCTCTTCTGCGTCGAGACGATGGGCGGGTGCTTGGAGGCATCCTCGACCCGGACAAGAATCGAGCCGCTGCATTCATCGCACTCGATGTTGAGGTTGAGTTTGGCCCCATCCGCCAGTTCAGCCTGTGTGAACTGGGGTTTGGGTGAACCCAGGTCGGCACCGTCGTGGGGTTGGGGAACTTTGGTGGCTTCTTGGGGAACACCGGGCGCACCCGGTGCGCCCTCTGCGGCCGGTGCGCCGGGTTCGGGTGCACCGGGTTTGGCTGCGCCACCCGGTTCGGTGCTTCCCTCTGTGGCAGAAGGCGGTGGCTCAATGCACCCGAGGGCAGTGAAGAGAAGAAATAGAGGGGTCGTCATGGGGCGCTCCTGATTCACAAGTCGCTTATATCCGTCTGAGACAAGGTGGGTCTCGAGTGAATGATGGTCTCTCGAACTGTAATGGCTTTTTTCGCCAGATCATTCCACCCGTTCCGCACCGAGGCAACGGCAAGCCGCTTTAAGGGTGCGACCAAGTCCTGTGAAACCATGCGGCCCAGACCCCGGTCCGTGGACACCGACCACCACGCTCGGCACGTGTTCTCATCGTCGACCTCCGCGGCCCAAACCGCTTTAAAGAGGCCGACATACATCCATGCCCAGTGGCGAGGGTGGTCTTGGAGGTGGACCTCGGCCTGATCGACATTGATGCGGGCAAAAGAAGAGTCTTCCCGAGCCTCACTGATGATCGCGAGGTTGAGGTGGGCGATGGCCGATGAAATCGGCCATTTTCGCTCCTCCGCGAGCCGTGCCACGCTCTCGTACATCCGCTCCGCCTCTCGCAGGTTTCCTTGGAGTCGCAGGGTCTCGCCAAGATTGTTTTCGGCGTCCACCTGAAGTTTGTGATCGCCGACGGTGACGGCGAGTGCCCGCACCGTGTGAAAGTGGCGTTCTGCATCATCGAAAGCATGCCCCGTAAGGCGAACCAGTCCGGCTGCGAAGGTTGCATTGGCGATGCGGCGGGTGTCGCCCGTTGCCAATGCCACTTCCCTTAGTTTTTGCACCAAGGGCTCAATCCCCTCGATCCTGCCGCTGGCCGCCCGGGCATCGACAAGGCCGTGCAATGCTTGGACTTCTGATCGACGATCGTTTCGAATAAGGCGCAACATCTTCGCAAAGCGTCGCGCCGCCTCTTCGGGGTGGCCTTGCTCTCGATAGACTCTGGCGATGCATGCAGCCGTTTCGATCAGCCCCTCGCGGTCTCGCGTGGCTTCGAATGTGGCTTCGGCAGACTCCAGCAGATGTTTTGCTTTTTCGAGGTGACCTTGGGCGGTTTCCGCTCGAGCCAGGGAGACCCACAGCAGGGCTTCAGTTCGACGGTCAAGGTGCCCGATTTCGTGCGCTTCGTTGATGACGCGGATCGCATCTTCGATCGTTCCTTGGGAGGTGAGGGCGTCGGCGGTCCGCAAGCGGGCCTCGACTCGCGCTGAGATTCCACCGGCACGGTCCGCAGCGTCTGTGCCCAGTGATGCGGCATTGAGCGCTAGGGCAAATCGACCCTCGTCGAGGGTGCGTCGAGCGGCCCGAAGCAACGGAATGATCGCTGCGTTGGGCATGCCCGCATGCAACCGGTGAGTGCCGACGGGAAGGTCAAAGTCTGCCCCAGTCTTGTCGCTCACTCGCGACCACGCATCTGCGAGGCGCTCGTGGAGGCCTTTCACGTTGGGTCTTCCCATGGCGATCTGTAGTGCCGCGGAATGAATCCGTCCGTGCTCAAACACCAATCGCCACCCGCGTTGTCGAATCAAACCGGTGGCGAGGAGGGCATCGAGTCCTTCGGGACTGACTTCTCGGACGACCATGCTCGGAGGTGCCTGACCGGCCAGAGCCGCTGCAGCAAGGGCTTCGTACGCGGCTTCGGGGCGCTCGGTTTTTTCGATCGCTCCTCGAATCCGTGACAGGCAAAGGTCGTTGATTTCTCGGGGAAGGATGTCGTCCAACATCACCAGTGGATCGAGGGTAAGTTCGGCGTTCGGCGTCTGTACCAAGTACTCTTGAGTGGCCCAGTCCCGCACCATGAGCATGGCCATGCTGGGGCTCCCGTTGCAGTGCGGCGCCACCGACTCTGCGAGTTCTGGAGACAAGTTCAGTGACTGGCGCAGGAAGGTTCGGAGATCCCCCTCCGACATCCGCTCGAGATCAACACGCAGTGCGCCCCGGCGTTCAAGAGAGCGAATCCGGTGCGCCAGCGCAGGGTCATTTGCAACGGCTTCGGACGACACGGTGGCGACCAGTAAAAATGGTCGTTCGCCAATGCTTTGATCGATGACGGCATCGGCGATGTTCAGTCCATCTCCCGCCTCTTGGGCGAGGTGAGCATCGTCCAACAGCAGCATGGCCCCACCACGCCACGCCCGGGCATCGAGATGGCGATAGAGAAAGGCGAGGCCGACCGCGGCATTGACGGGTGTCTCCCCTTCATCCATGTAGCCACACCATCGAGCAAGGACGCTGGCTTCGGTCTCTACCTGTGACGGATTTCGTTGCTGATCTCGGCTGAGCCATCGCATGAATCGGGTTTGAAGGGCATCCCGGTTGTCGTTCCACGGGGCCAAGATTTCTTGAACTGCGCCTCGGTATCCGTCATCGGGACCAGCAGGTTGATGGTATTGGAGCATGGCCACTTCCATGTGGCCGTAGGCTTCGATGGTCTGAGCAATGGATTGGACCACTCGAGATTTCCCAATGCCGTTGGGTCCGATCAACAGAACAACTCGAGGCTCTTTGGTGCCCACCACCTCGCGAGCCTGTTGCCACAGCAACCACCGAACATTCTCATGCGCTTCGATCGGTGGCTCTCGGAGCCCCACCATCGCCAAGCCCCCTGCCTCCGCTCCGGAGGCAGCCGGCGGAGGCGGCTCCATCGGCATTGGGTCGGGAGGCACGCGGTTCCAGCGGACACC
This sequence comes from Deltaproteobacteria bacterium UBA2957, assembly GCA_002348535.1. GTDB lineage: Bacteria > Myxococcota_A > UBA796 > UBA796 > UBA796 > UBA796. The sequence continues at coordinate 6,002 of DEBL01000234.1, forward strand.
CGTCTCGGGTACCGGTACGGTCGTGGTTGCCGTCAATGCTTCGATGCCCTCTGCGAGAAGAACGTTTGAGAAGCTCGGTCCTACAAGTCCGCCGATCGGAGCGGGCACGGGCGACGTCAGCGGGTTGTCGCTGATGGCGTTTCGGATGGCTCTCATCACGTCCGAGGCGCGGTCGTATCGTTCCCGAGGGTCGGGCTGGAGCAAGCTCCGAACCACATCCTCGAGTGCACTGGGCACATCCTCATTCAGCCCAAGAGGGCCCGCCGGCAACGGGTCGAGTAGCTTGCGTGTACCGACCTCTTTTCCACTGCGGTCGCCGCCCAGGATTTCGAAGAGCATCAACCCGACAGCGTACAAGTCCGTCGCGGGCCCCAGTTCGGTGTATCGACCGTGCCGTTGTTCGGGCGCCATCCATATGGGTGTGCCCCCCATGCCCTGCTGGTGGAGCGCCAGTTCGGCCATGTCGCCCGCCACTCCCAAATCCGCAATCCACGCATTGGCTTCACCGTTCAATCCCGAGTGGAGCAACACATTGGCGGGTTTAAGGTCTTGGTGAAGAACGCCTCTTGAGTGCATATGTGCGAGCGCATCGAGCACCTGATTGATGATTCGGATGGCCTCGATCATGGTGGGTTGTCGCTTCAGCAAGTCGCTGAGGCTGCCTTGATCGGCGAACGCGAGGGACACGAACGGGCTTCCGTCATCCAATCTGCCCGTATCGAGAACGGGAATGACTCGGGGGTGAACCACCTCGGCACTCAGAGCGACTTCGCGAGCGAAGCGTGCACGAAACCGGGCGTGCATGCCGAGGTTTCGGCGAACGATCTTGAAGGCCACCATGCGATCGAGCAAGGTGTCTTGGGCTTGGTAGACCAAACAGGTTGCCCCTTCACCGATCTTGCCGATCAGCGTGTACCGTTCAGGCAACTGGGGCTGGTGGCCCATGGTCACTTAGAGCGTGAACCGGATGTCCATGTTCAGTTTCTCAGAGAACAGCGAAGAAAGGACATCCGTCAACGGATCGCTGTTGTCTCGCTCGAGCCATACGCCTCCGCTTCGGACGAAATGCCACGCGGTGAAGTTGGCGGAAAGCCACAACTCACGCGTGGGCGGTTGTTGCGACAATACGAAGGTAGAGCCATCTTCGAAGGTGACCTTGAGGTTTCCATCGGTGAGGCTCGGATCGTGTTCATCGGAGTCGATGTCATCGGCCTGCTCGAGCAGGTCGTTAAGCACGCCCTTGACGACGCGTCGAAACTCGCCATCGTCGTTGAAGTCATTGGGCAGGCTCATGAAGACTCCGTAGCGCGTCGAATGGTTGCGCCAAGGCGATTGAGCAGGGGCGGGATCTCAGCGGTTCCGATGGCGCCCACACTGATTCGAAACCAACCGGAGTCCTCATCGAGGTCAAACGCTTGAAACGGCACCACAGCCATCCCAGCCTCCTCGAGCAAGGTCGAGCGAATCTGTTCGTTGCTCTGGCCTTCTAGGTTGACTCGGAAGCTCAGGTAGATGGCGCCCTGGGGCTCAATCGCATCGACCGGCAGGCCCGATTCTTTCAGGTCCATAATGCCGGCGTACAGCGCGTCGAGGCGGGCGTCGACTTCGCTCTTGATCCATTGGTTGTACTCGCCCATCGCTTCGGCGTTGTTGAGCAAGGCTGCGGTTGCAATCTGTTCGGGTCGCCCGGCCCATGCTCCCATGTGGCCAATCAGGGCCTTCATCTTGGGCTGCAGATAGGGGGGCAAGACGGCCCACCCAACGCGAAGACCGGTGGCGGCGAAGCCCTTGGAGATCGCATCAATGTGGACCACATAGGGCGCCACCTCGGGGACCAGCTGCACCGGCGAATGGTACGGGTACTCGTCCTTGGTGAGCTGCCAATACACCGCATCCCACATCAGCATGCAGGGAGGGGCATCCCCGCGGGAACGGTTTTCTTCGACGATGGCGTGTGCGATGCCCTTCAGCACCTCGGGGTCGATCACGGTCCCTGTGGGGTTGAGGGGGCTGTTCATCACCAGCAGGCGTGCGCCCCTGATCGCTTCGCGAACTTGATCAACCGTTGGAAAGAAGTTTGTCTCTGGGGTGGTGCCGATGAAGTGGTGGTCTGTTTGGCAGAGGTGGGCGTAATAGCCCACGTTCCATGCGGGCAGAAAGCTCACGGTCTTATCGCCAGGGTTTGTAAACAGCTGCCACGTTCCGTACAAGACGGGCCGAGCCCCTGAGCACACCACAACCCCCTCCATGCCGTAATCGAGGCCGAGGTCGCGCTTGTAGAGGGTGGCGATGGCCTCGCGTAAAACGGGGAGACCGTCCGACGGTGGATAGTTCGTTTCGCCTCGGCCCAGTGCGGCCTTGGTTTCGTCCACAAGGATGGAAGGAACCGGAAACTCGGAGGGTTTGAAGTCACCAACCGTCAGGTTGCATACCTCACGACCCTCTGCGATCATGGCCCGCACGCTGGATGCGATGGCCAAAATTTTGGAGCCCTTCATGCCGGCGACCACTTCGGTGACGGCAGAGCGAGTGGCGGATTCAGTGTCCGAGGGAAGGTGAGCGTTGATCTCGACAGTCATGGCTTCTCCGTTCGCGAGAGAAGGCTAACCAACTGCCGCTGTCGCTGCCGCGCATACTGACCTCATCGCCCCAACTTTTTGGATGGTCCAAACACGGACCACTCTGTTGCTGAACTGAATCGTCAGCCGTTCGGCCCAAATTCATAGGTCATGCCAGCCCCAAAAATGAGTGAGCTGGATTCGTAGGTCCCGTTCCCGATGGTGGTCCCGTCCATGAATTCGCCACTCAGCGCATTGACAGAAATCTGCTTCACCTCTGAATCGGTGGCCGTGGTCGGTGTGAGGAAGGACTGGGTAACGCCGATATCAATTGATGCGTTGGCGTTTGGCTGGTAGCCGCAACCAAGCCCGTACCCTATTTTTTTCCCATCAATCAGCGACACACTTTGAGTTGTCGAGGGAATGGCGGAAGTTTCGTAGAATGTGCCGGCTCTCAGGGTGAAGGCAGACGTCAACTCGTGTTCACCCCCGATGCGGAACGACCACGCGTCTTGGTAGTTGGCTGGCAACACAACATCATCCGTGATCATCACATCATCGGCGAGTTGAGGAGCAATCAACTCGTTCTCGTGTTGTTCGTTTAGGTCAACCTCAAGATTTAAGTCGGTGATGGTGATGTTTTTGATGCTGCTCCACTGTTGCCAAATGGCCGACACCTCGATTTCAGTGGCGGTGGACGGTCGGACGGCGAAGCCACTTTTTAGGATGAGCGGCATGCTGATGTTCAACGAGACGTTGTCGTCACGGCTGGTCTTCGACATGATCACTTGGTCGGGGTCGCCTCCCAAGTTGAAGCCCTCCGTATAGAGAATGTGGTTCGAAAAGTCGGCGGCCATGTATCCTTTGGCATGGAAATGAACCGGTGGTTGAACCATTAGACCGAGAGCCCATTCTTTTGAAGGCGGTTCGATCATCAGCGCCGCATTCCACGACCACGCTCGCCAGTCGGAGGCGGCAAATTCGAACCCAACGTCGTTGATCGGATCTTCGTTGGCTGGGGTGATGATCTCGGTTGAAAAGCCGCCTTGTCCGTCGGGTGTGTTTCGAATGCCGTTGGGCGCCTGGAACGGAACCGAGATGGCCAGCTGTTGCTCTGCAAGAAGCACGCCCCACGCAACGCCGCCACCGACGGAGACCCAGTCGTTCACCTGATGGGCGACGGAAGGTCCCAACGACGTTTGAATCACCATCACATCGATCAGGGAATAGCGCTGGGGGCCATCGGCGTCGTACGACAAATCGGGTGCATAGGGAGGGTAGAAGCCAAAGGCGAAGGTTGTCTTCTTCGTTCCAAGTCGCGAGCTGATTCCAAAGTGAGGGATGACGTAAGCGGGTGCTTTGTTTTCGATTTCAGCAAAAGCAATATCAGTGGGGACACCGTTTTCATCGAGCGGTCCAGCCCCCTCGCCTCCCGACCGTTGAAATCGGACGGACTGTTGGACTCCTGCGACGTTCAACATGAACTGATTTCGTTTGATGCGAGTCAGAGCGGCCGGGTTGTAAAACAGGGCCGTCATGTCGTTGTTGCTCGCCACGAAGGCTCCGCCGCGGGAGAACGATCGGACACCGATGTCAGAGAAGTAGTACCCGGCTGCGTGAGCCGGTTGTTGGGCAATCAACCCGAGTACGGCAGCGCATCCACCAATCCATCGCTTCATGATCTCTCCGGGGCTTTACTGAGTTGTGTTGCGTGGGGTGTTTTGGGGCAACCCCGTGACGCTTCATCGAGAGGGTTCGATTCTCGATGATTGCGAGCTTATTACACCGTTCATTGAATGCTGGTACAGCGTGTGGGAAGTCAAATGATCGTCACCGTTATCATACTGTTTGCTTTGCTTCTGAGTTGGGTGCTTGGCTGTGTGACCCTGTCGCGCCGTCACCCGGAGCCCATTTGGGACTGGGAATCGATTGATACGAGCGATATTTCATTTCCCAAGCGGTTTATTTGGGGTTCGGCCACAGCCGCCCACCAAGTCGATGGCGGCAACGACAACAACAACTGGTCGAGGTGGGAGCAGTCCGTTGACGAGCAAGGCAAACCGCGTGTGCACAACGGCGATGCAGCCGGGAGTGCCGTGGAGCACTGGGACCGCTACGCCGCCGACATCAAGCGAATGCGAGAGGACTTGGGTCTACAGAGCTACCGGTTCAGCATTGAGTGGAGCCGGATTGAGCCGAGACAAGGGGAGTTCGATCCGGATGCCATCGCGCACTACCACGACATGATCGACGCGATCATCGCCAACGGTATGGAGCCGATGATCACGCTTCATCACTTCACAAACCCGCTCTGGTTTGAAGATTTGGGTGGCTTTGAACCCGAAGAAAACATTGAATACTTCGTGACCTACTCAAAGCGAATGTTTGAGGAATATGGGCCGAAAGTAAAGCGGTGGTGCACCATCAACGAATGCGGTCCGTACGCCGTTATGGGCTACGGTTTGGGCGTTTTTCCTCCCGGGGTCAAGAACCTTCAGCGGATGGCGGTGGTGTTGTACCACTTAATGCGTGCCCACACAGCAGTGTATGACGCCATTAAGGCGATGCCGGGCGGACGCGATGCGGAGGTAGGCCTCGTCAAGAACATCTTTCAGTTTGATCCCCACAAGCGATGGAATTTGTTCCATTGGGCCTTGTGTCGACTGGCCGACGGTGCGTACAACCAGAGCATCATCGGGTACCTGCAGACCGGTCGTTTTCGTGTCTGGGTGCCCGGAGTGGCAAAGCTTGACCGCAGCCACCCAGAAGCCGCATTGAAATCGGATTTCGTTGGACTCAACTATTACGCCAACTTGATTCTTTCGATCTTCATGAAGCGCGAACCGCCATTTGAACCGCATGCGCGGGAAGGCCAAGTGTTGACCGATATGCCCTATGCGATTTACGCGGAGGGGTTTTATCGGGCGTTGATGCGGCTGAAGCCACTCGGGAAGCCGATCATTGTCACCGAAAATGGAATCGCGGACGATCGCGATGACCGGAGAGCATTGTGGATTGAGCGGTACATCTACGCCATGAGTCGTGCCATCGCCGATGGCGTCGACGTGCGGGGCTACCACTACTGGTCGCTCATTGACAATTTCGAGTGGGCCGAAGGGTGGCAGATGTCCTTTGGGTTGTACGCGAACAATCGGGAAACCCAAGAACGAACGCTCCGTGAAGGTTCGTTGGCGTACCGAAATATTGTGGAGAAGTGGAGTTCAGATGCCTAATACTGCAGTGATCATTCTCGCCGCCGGGCAGGGCAAGCGAATGCAGTCGTCGCTGCCCAAACCGCTCGTTCCGGTGCTCGGTCGACCCATCATTGACTGGTTGCTCGAAGCCGTACACAAGGTGGGGGTTGACACAATTTCAGTGGTCGTGGGGCACCAAGCCGATGCCATGCGCGAACACTTGGATGATTCGATACGAACACCGCTTCAGTCGGTTCGGAACGGAACGGCCCACGCCGTCGATGTGGCGCGGGAGAGCGTGGCGGACGCAGACGATGTGGCTGTGTTTGTGGGCGACAGTCCCCTCATTCGTCCTGAATCGATCGAGCGGTTGTTCAGGGTCCACAGTGACACGCAAGCGGCATGCTCATTTCTGACCGCGACCTTCGAACAGCACTACCCGTATGCCCGCATCATTCGGGATCGAGGCGGTTCGGTTTCGGCGGTCATCGAGGAGCGAGATTGCACTCCAGAGCAGGCAGCCGTCACGGAGTACCTCACATCACACTTTGTGTTCAACGCCGAGGCGCTTTGGTCTGTGCTGGACAACATACCGGTGCATCCTGTGACCAAAGAGCGGTATCTCACCGACGCGATCGGACTTCTGCTTGAGCGTGGAGATCGAGTGGAAGCGGTTGGCATCAACGATTGGCGCGAACTGGTGGGCCTGAACACGCCCGAGGATGTGTCATGGGCTGAGTCGGTAATGAGCCGTGGCTAATCGTCCATCCATTGCTGATCTGTGCGTTCGCGAGTTGCAGGACCACATGGGGAAGACGGCCGACGTGGTTGCGTGGGCTCCGGGTCGCATCAATGTGATTGGGGGTCACACCGACTACAACGGCGGTCTTGCTCTGCCCGGTGCCATTAATCGATGGATTTCAGTCGCTCTTCACGCCCGTTCGGACGATTCAATCCGGGTACGCAGCCTTGATTTTGGTGGTGAACTGACCGGGACGGCTGAGTCGGTTCGACCCACCGATGCATCGTGGAGTCGATTTGTCGCCGGCTGTCTTGCGGTGTTTGGCGAGCGCGTCGCACTTCCCAGTGGCTTTGATGCCGTTTTCACGGGAGATGTTCCAGATGGCGCAGGATTGTCTTCGTCTGCCGCCCTTTCCGTTGCGTGGATGACTGCCCTTCGCGAGTGGACCGGTGCACCCATCGATGATCTTGACCTGGTCCGCATGGCGCAAGCCGTGGAACACCGATTCCTTGGCGTCAAGTGCGGTCTACTCGATCAGATCGGCTCGTTGATGGCGACGCCCGGAGGACTGTTGCTCGTTGACTTTCAGTCGCTGACTGTAGCGCCCGTCAAGGTGGGCTTGACGGACATCCGTTGGGTTGTGCTTCACAGTGGCGTGCGTCGAGAGTTGGCTTCGTCTTCGTACCTTGACCGCGTAGATGAATGCGCAGAGGGCCTTCTTCGCGTTCAGCAACGCGATCCGTCCATACGAACGGTTCGGGACGTGACCCCCGATGTGCTGGAGCCCGACCGGATCGGCGAGCGCCGGCTTCGCCACGTGCTGTCGGAGAACGCGCGTGTCCTGCGGGCGGTGCAGGCTGTTGAGGCGGGCGATGCGGAGACTCTGGGCGTCATATTGGGCGAGGCCCATGCCAGTCTGCGCGATGATTATGAAGTGAGTTGCGCTCAACTCGATTGGTTGGTCGAGTCCGCGTCAAGGCATCCGGGGTGCTACGGCGCACGGATGGTGGGCGGTGGGTTTGGTGGTTGCACCCTCAACCTTGTGAGGGCAGACCAAACGGAGTCGTTCATTGAATCCACACTTAGCGCCTACCGTTCTCGGTGCTCGGAAACCCCGCGCTCCTTCGCCTTCGATTTGGTGGCTGGAGCGGACGCGAATTCATTTTAGCGCTTCTCGGCTTCCCGCTTGACCCACTCGGTGCCCTCGGACAGCGCATCGCGGGTCATGTAGTTTACGAGGAAGCCGGGGATTCCGCGGATGCTGATGCTGTTGGAATGTTCGAGTCGCGTGAACCCGGGCATGCCGTCGACCGGCTGAACGCGCCAGTACCCAACCAAGTCGTTGACGTCGCTTTTTCGGTCGTAGTCGAGCGTCCAAGACATGTACCCTTGGTCTTTCAGGACCGTGTTCTTTGTGAATACCCGCGACTTAAACCCAAAGACGGAGGTCTCCATATCGACGTACAAGGTGTTTCCGTCCCGCCGATACAGTGTACAGCCCACCACGTTTTTTACCCATGTTTTGTACCGGTGGTAGGACAGAATCGTGGCCCATATCGCCTCGGGTGTGGCGTTGACATACTGAACGGCGATGCCCGATCCACCCTTATCGGTCTTGGTGTGGCGCTCGATGTAGTTGCCGGCCTCAAGCTTAGTCCGCTCATCATCGGTCAGGTCGACCGGTAAAGGGGCTGCAGTAATCGGGGAAATGATTCCTCGATGCGGGTGGGGTTCGTCAACGGATGCGGCTTCCACAGGCATGCAAATCACCGTCAGCCAGGCACTCAACAACACACGGAACATTTGACTCATCGACACAGTCCTCGGTTCAATACGGCTGTGGAGTACCCTGAGTCGAGAAGTCTGCAACGGTGTGTGCGTTGAACGTCACGCAACGTCACAGACCGGCAGTCAGTGTGCTTCACGAAGACGCAGCGCCACAATCGCTGCGCTTTGGGGTCGGTGGGTAGGATTTTTTTCCATCATGGATTGGACGACTGCCGCAACCCCACTGGGTACGCCCTCAACAATCGACGTTAGGGTCGGGACCGGGGTTCGCAGATGGTGGTCGATAATTTGCTGGGGGTCGTCTCCATCGAAGGGTCGCTTGCCGCTAAGCATCCGGAACAGCAGCACACCCATCGCATAAACATCGGATCGTGCATCGACGGCATGGCCCTTCAGTTGCTCAGGCGGTGCGTAGGTGTAGGTGCCGACGAATCGCCCCGCAGCCGCAGGGATCCCGGGCATGATGGCGCTATCAAAGTCGATAAGGCACGCCGATCGGTCCGGGCGAACCAGTACGTTGGCCGACTTCACATCGCGATGGATAATTGAGTTCTGATG
>DEBL01000250.1 GCA_002348535.1 Deltaproteobacteria bacterium UBA2957
GATGCCGATGCGGACGCCGATGCCGATACTGGCGATGCCGAACTGGATCCGACCACTTGGGAGGTAATGACCCCCGGGATGTACTTTTCCCCAGAAAGCCTGACCATACGCTCGGGAGACACCGTACGCTTCGTGATGACCGCCTACCACAACGCGACGGAGGTAAGCCGGGAGACCTACGACGCCCGCGGAACGACGCGGCTCGAAGGTGGGTTTTATGTGGACTACGGTGAAACCCAAGAAGTCACGTTCGATGAAGCAGGTACCCACTATTACGTGTGCACTCCGCACGTTCCGGGGATGATCGGAACCATCACTGTCGAATAGCAAACCGTGAATCGATTTGAAAAACCAATTGGGAATTTAACGGCCCATTGTCGCTTCAGCCGATAGCAGGACTCAGAGGGTTCGCACCGTGGCAAAGTTCGTGGCAATCGAAGGCTTGATCGGGGTTGGCAAGACCTCGCTGTGCCACATCCTCGAGAGCGACCGCAAGGCTCGACTCGTTCTCGAACCCTGCGACGACAACCCCTTTCTCGCCTCCTTTTACGCAGATCCCGATCGCTTTGCCTTTCCCGCACAGATGTTTTACCTCGCGAGTCGGTTCTCCCAACAAATGAACCTTCGGCAACTCGACCTGTTCAGCGACCTGATTGTCAGCGACTACCTTTGGGAGAAGGACCGGTTGTTTGCCGAAGAGACGCTCGTGGGCGACGAAATGAACCTCTACGACCGATTCAGCGGCCTGCTCCAAGGCAGCATTGAACAGCCCGACTTCGTCATCTTCCTCGACTCGCCTACCGATGTCGTCCGGTCCCGAATCACTCGCAGAAGCCGCGAGGGCGAAGAGGTCATCGCTGCCGAGTACCTCGACTCGTTGCGCGAACGCTACTATCAGCTCTGGTCTCGATACACCGCGGCCCCAATCTATGTCATCGACACCAGCGAGATTCACTACGTCGACTCCGACGAAGACAAGAACTACATGCTGAAGCTGATCGACGGTTGGCTGGCAGGAAACCCCATCTCCGGTGCACCCAAACCGTACACACCACCCAGTCACCAACTCAGCATGTTTGGCTAAGCGTGGGCCACCGCATCGATGAGTGCGCCGGCAAGCATCGTCTCCACCAGCTCCACCCGAGTCACGATGCTCCGCGTCTCGAGAAAACGCTGCCGTGCATCCACATCGGGAAGCAACATGTTCCCCAATCCATTGACGAGTTGAGCGGCTTCGAGGTGTTTGTCCAGAAGAGGCGAGAGACGCTCCGTCAAGCCCAAACGACCCGCCATAATCTGTGCGAGCATCATTCGGAGCCGGCGGAGGGACGCGTCGAGGGCTCGCGCGCCCCCCTCTGGATAGGTATCGCTCACGATCGATCCTTCCGCTACCCGATACAGACTGTCCGGCTGCAGCTCCCGGCGAATACGCAGTCGACCGAGACCCGCGATTACGATGTTCGCGCGTCCGTCAGGGAGCGGGTCGTATTGAATGATTTCCCCAAATCCAGCCGTCTCAAATACGGCAGGTGACCCATCATACTGCCGCTCCCAGCCGGGACGAAGCCGCGGGACTGCGAGGATCTTCGAGCCACCCATGACGTCGTCTACAAGGTCTCGATACCGCGGCTCAAAGACATGAAGCGGAAGCAGTGTGTGCGGAATGAACACCGTTCCCGGCAGTGGAAATAATGGAATGGATTCCACTGCTGCCATGAGGTTTCCGATGTCATTCGTGTTGAGCACGTCCTCGCTTCTCCCGAGGACACCCATGACGTGGTTAGGCTTTAGCGACCGCTTCCGCCCAAGCAGCGAGGTGTCCCTCCACACCATCATCGCTCATGTTGGGGGTAAATGTGGAGTCCTCAGACCAAGTTTCTCGCACTCTTTCTTCAGACTTCCAGAACCCCACACCGAGCCCGGCCAGAAAAGCGGAACCCAAAGCTGTGGTTTCAAGGACCGTAGGCCTTACGCAACGTGTCCGCAGGACGTCGGCTTGAAACTGCATCAGCAGATCGTTTCTCGCAGCCCCACCATCCACTTTGAGTTCTCGCAGTTGGATTTCTGAATCGGACTCCATCGCACCAAGAATGTCAGCGATCTGCAGCGCAATTCCTTCGAGCACAGCCCGTGCGAGGTGCGCCTTTGTCGTTCCCCCGGTGATGCCAGAAACCATTCCTCTGGCCTCTGGCCTCCAGTGAGGGGCACCCAGCCCCGCCAACGCAGGAACAAAAACAACGCCCCCGGTGTCATCGACCGTGCGAGCAAGAGACTCGATCTCTTCGGCCGTGGCGATGACCCCGAGTCCGTCCCGCAGCCACTGCACCGCAGCGCCCGCAATGAAGGCCGAGCCCTCGAGCGCATACGTCACGGAACCATTCAGGCGCCATCCAACGGTGGTGAGCAAGCCAGTGTGGCTTGTCACCGCCTGTTGACCGGTGTTCATCAGGATGAATGCACCGGTGCCATAGGTGCACTTTGCATCACCCTGCCCAAAGCAGGCTTGCCCAAACAATGCGGCCTGCTGATCGCCCGCCATGCCAGACACGGGTATCCCGTCGGGCAGAAACTTAAGGCCGCGGGTTGCTCCAAGTTGCTCCGCATTGTCACAAATTCGAGGGAGACACGCCCGCGGAATACCGAAAAGGTCCAGCAAGTCATCGTCCCAGTCCATTGTGTGAATGTTGAACAACAGGGTGCGGGACGCATTCGAAGGGTCGGTCGCATGAGCACCGCAGAGCCTCCATGCCAACCAAGAGTCGATGGTACCAAACAATACCGTCCCGGCAGCGGCACGAGCGCGGGCCCCGTCCACAGCGTCGAGCAGCCACTTTGCCTTGGTACCCGAGAAATACGGGTCGATAACCAAACCGGTCTTGCTCCGAATCATGGCCTCGTGCCCAGCGGCCTTCAGAGCGCCGCAAAAGTCCGATGTACGACGATCTTGCCAGACCAATGCACGGTGAATCGGCTCTCCAGTCACCGCATCCCAAAACACACAGGTCTCTCGCTGATTTGTGATTCCGATGGCAACGATGTTCACAGGTCCAGCCTTGGCAAGCGCGGCCGTCACTGCAGCCTCAACCGATGCCCAAATCTCATCGAGGTCGTGTTCGACGAGACCCGGTGCGGGGTAGTGATTCGGAAATTCCTTGTTCGACGACGCCACAACGGACACCGTCTGATCAAGCAACAGTGCGGTTGTTCCGGTGGTTCCTTGGTCAATGGACAGCACACAATCAGTCATGAGATCCTCCAGCGGGTGTTTATCACGGTTCTGTCAACGCCTCGCGAAAGGCCCGGAGGCATGCTACCTTGCCGGTACCAATGGAGGAACCATGCGTGCGTCCCTGACCCTCATCGCGTTGACTGCTACCGTCGGCTGCTCATCCCCATCGTACGACTACTCAGGATACAAAACATACGACCATTTCCCACTCGACGGTGAACGGTACTGGAACTACCAAAGTGCGAGTCAAGACTATTTGATGGACGTCCGAATCGACTCCACAGAATCCGTTGGAGACACGGCCGTCCGAACACTTCGCTACGAAAACGCCAATCTCGCAAGCGTTCTGTACTGGATCAAGTGGTCCTCCGACTCCGGCAACGGTGTTCAGATTCACGGCTACATGGTCGAGGAAACCTCTTCGGTCGGTCCGGACGATGGCACGGACACTGGCGATGCGAGTACCGATGCAGTTGTCGGAACCTGGGTCAATTTCGACCCTCCAATCGCCATCACAGACCACCAAATGACGCCGGGTGAAACAATCGAGACCGCCGGTGGTGACGCAACCTATACGTCGACTTTTGCAGCCGTCGAAACCTGCGACAACAACTGGGCTGACACATCGTGGGAATGCCTCAAGATTGTGATCGAAAGCAACGAAGCCGAGCCCCCACCGTTCGTTGGGACGTGGCACTGGGCTACTGAGTTCGGAACCTCTCTGTTCCAGCCAGCGGGCGCAACCTCTCCGTGGATTCTGACCGACTATGAGTGGGATCGCGGGTAGCGGGTTCACGAACCCACACCTC
>DEBL01000290.1:0-6213 GCA_002348535.1 Deltaproteobacteria bacterium UBA2957
TCAGTGCCTCATGGAGGTGGGCTGTCAGTCGTTTGATCCATGTGGGGTGGAGCCGTCGGTCCGCCAGCCGAATCCCAGCCGTGACGCCGCGCAGCTTGGCTTGAGCATCGGTGAGCCCTTGCACGCCGGCTCGAAGCAGCATGACGGTGGTGTCACCCGCGGAGAGGTCCCGAAGTTGGGCCTCGACTTCGCGATGATTCTTTCGTCGCGCTCGCGGGGCCCATGGGTCGAGAACCACCCCACCACCAAGGGTCTCAAGGGGCGACTCTCGGCGCAGAATGAAACGGTCTCCGGGCAGGGCCACAATGGGGCTTTCTGTGCGGAGTTGCACCCACTGTGTGGTGTCGGGTTCGAGGCCTTGCCGTCCGATGGCGTCGGCAACAGCCAGAACCTCGGCCGTCCCCAAGCTGAGTCGGACATGACTCCCGCTGGCGATGGGCGCCGAGTCCTTCAGCATGTTGACTTCCACATCAAGAATGGAGGCCGGGCTTAGGGAGGGGCTGCTGACGACGACCATGCCTCGGGCCAAGTCATCTCGCTCGACTCCAGCGAGGTTCACGGCGACCCGCTGGCCTGCGCGCACAGTGTCGACGGACGCAGAATGCACATGCAAGCCTCGGACCCGCGACGCGATCCCCATTGGCTGCACCCAAACGGGGCTGCCATCGGAGAGGGAGTCACCGCGAGCGGTACCTGTGACGACTGTCCCGAACCCCCGTTGGATAAAGCATCGATCGATTGGCAACCGAAATGGCCGGTTTTCGTGGGTGTGTTCACCGGCGGAGTCGACATGGGCCGTCAGGTGTCGCCGGATTTCATCGAGTCCACGTGGCTCATCACCCAATTCAGTGTGTACGATGGGCGCCCCTTCGAGGAAGGTTCCCGCGACGACCTCTTCGACATCCAGTTCGGCAAGTTCTCGCATTTCGTCATCCACGAGGTCGCACTTGGTGAGGGCAACGAAGCCGTGGGACACGCCCAGCAGACTGAGGATCGCCAAGTGCTCACGAGTCTGGGGCATGACGCCCTCGTTGGCTGCCACGACCAAGACGACCACGTCGAGTCCGGTTGCGCCTGCGATCATGGTTCGAATCAGCTTCTCATGCCCGGGAACGTCGACGAATGCAGCGCGACGACCGTCGGCGAGGTCGAGGGATGTAAAGCCGAGCGCGATTGTAATTCCGCGCTCTCGTTCCTCAGGCAGTTGATCGAGGTTCACTCCGGTCAAGGCGCGAACAAGCGATGTCTTGCCGTGGTCGATGTGACCGGCTGTGCCGACGATGAGGTGTTGACCCGGCATGGCGCTACCGACTTGTGAGTCGACGGAAGACTTCTTCAAGGTTGCTCTGGGCGCGCGACAGTTCCAGCATCACCAGTCCTTGCGCGGTGGCAAAGTGAAACAAGTCCTCGCGCAGGTCCCGGCTCGCCAAAAGCTCGTAGCGAAAGTGCTTTGGGTCTTCGGCTTCGAGCTTCGACAACTCCGTGATCCCGTCGATCTTCGACAAGTCGACGGTGAGGGCGCGCCGGTCAGGCTTGACGGTGCCGGGTGCAAAGGTGACTTGAACCAGCAGACCACCCTGTTCTTTGGCCGTGACCGCATCGGTACGACCGTCGGCGACGATGCGCCCTTGGTGGATGATCAGAACCCGATCGCAGGTGGCTTGGACCTCGCTCAGGATGTGCGTCGACAACAGGACCGTTTTGCGGCGGCCGATCTCACGGATGAGGTTTCGGATTTCGACAATCTGATTGGGGTCGAGTCCGGTGGTGGGTTCATCCAAGATGAGAATGCTGGGATTGTGGAGGAGCGCTTGCGCCAACCCCACACGCTGCCTGTAGCCTTTCGACAACGCGCCGATCTTCTGGCCCATGCGCCCGCTGATGCCGCACTGCACCGCGACTCGTTCGATGGCCTTGGCGCGTTCCGCGGGTCCGAGTTGGCGGATCTCACCGATGTACTGGAGGTATTCATGCACACTCATGTCTGGATAGATCGGTGCATTTTCGGGCAGGTACCCAATCAGTTGGGCGGCCAAACGCGGTTGGCCCACCGTATCGTGCCCCTCAATGGTGGCGCTGCCGGCCGAGGGCGCCATGAACCCCGTCAGAATTCGCATGGTCGTCGTTTTGCCGGCCCCGTTGGGCCCGAGAAACCCCACGACCTCGCCGTGACCAACCTCGAAGTCAATCCCGCGCACAGCCACGTGGCTCCCGTAGGACTTGTGCAGGTCGTGTACCGCTATGGCGGGCATCGCATCTCCTTGGTGTCGACAATATGACACCTAATCGCCCCGCTCCGGGTTGGCCCATCATCGATCACAAGGCTATCGGCCCGAAGAGACCAGCGAGGGATCCGATGTCACGGGTTGAGTACAAATTGCTGAAGCACATGGCGCGGTGCAGCAAAGAGCATCAGCTGCTCGAGCCCGGGGATAAGATCATGGCGTGCATGTCCGGGGGCAAAGATTCCTACGTCATGCTTCACCTGCTGCGGAAGCTCAAAGAACGCGTTCCCTTTCACTTTGACTTTGTGGCCGTGAACCTTGATCAGGGGCATCCCGGTTTCCCGGGACACGTGCTGGAAGGGTACCTCCGCGATCAGGGATACGACTACCGCATGATCACGAAAGACACCTACTCGATCGTGACGGAAAAAATTCCTGAGGGCAATACCTACTGCTCGCTGTGCTCCCGCCTTCGCCGCGGGATTCTGTACAACGCGGCTGTGGAGCTTGGTTGCACAAAGATTGCGCTGGGCCATCATCGAGACGACATCATCGAGACCTTGATGCTGAACTTGCTGTACTCGGGTCAACTCAAGGCCATGCCGGTACGGCTGCGGAGTCAAGACGAACGGAACACGGTCATTCGGCCGCTCGCGTACTGCGCGGAAGAGGACGTAGCCGCGTACGCGGAGGAAATGGAGTTTCCGATCATTCCCTGCGACCTGTGCGGTTCCCAAGACAACATGCAGCGCAAGAAGGTCAAGCGTTTGCTCAGCCAGTTGCACGAAGAAAACCCCAAGGTGAAGGGCAACATGATGGCGGCGATAAAAAATGTCAGTCCGAGTCATTTAATGGACGCCTCGCTCCGCGAACTTGCTGGGCTCGACCCCATCACCGGGCATCGATAGCTCCGCGCAGCCAACCACTGGTCGTTGTGCCTGTGGTGTTTAGCTTCGAAATCGGCCACAATGGCGGCTCAGGAGCGAACGATTGGCACCCTCACGACAACGCGTTGACGATGCAGGCAAGCAGTACCGTGAGCGGCCCCCCTCTGCGGCCGTTCGGGAGGCTGCCGACGAGCACGACGTTGTCTCGGCGGCAGCGGTAACCACACGGCAACAGCTGCAAGCTCAATACGGCCGGGCTGAGGTTGATCTTGCCATCGCTGGCGAAGACCAATCGGCCTTTGGAACCTTCATCCTCGCGGAGTGGGCCATGGGGGCGGCGGGGCTCGGCAGCTTGACGGAAGCGTCTCCCGAAGCGAGCGCCCACGTGCATGAACTTCTTCAATCGGACTCTTGGGCCGCGGCGTCGAGCGGCATCGTCAGTCGCTATGCCACGTCGAACGAAGCGACCCACGCGCACCTCGCCGTCGAACTCATTCGACGCAGTCGAGGTCAGCGCTTGCCTTCGGATGTAGCCGCTCGGTTGAGCGCTGCGCTTGGTGTCGACATCTCTGAGGCCGTGATTCACACAGATGCCGCGGCGGCTGAGGCAGCCAAAGCCGTCAACGCCCATGCATTTGCTACGGGCAAGGATGTGTTCTTTGCCGCCGGTCAGTACCGTCCAGGGACCCGAGAAGGCGACGAACTGCTCGCGCATGAGCTCACCCATGTGGTGCAAGATGCAGAAGGCCGAATTCCATTCGCATCCGGCTCTGGACTGACGGTCTCGACGCCCAATCAATCACACGAGCGTGAAGCCGAACGGGCGGGCAGGGAGGCCGCTGAATTTCTGCACAGTCCGCTCGCGGATGCGGAGTCCATCGAATCGACTGCACCTGAAAACCTCGCATCGGACGACCAAGAGCACGTCACTGCCGCACATGCGGCGGACGGATTGGTCAGCCGGAAGGAAGCCGGTGTCACCAACGAGTCTGCCGAGGAGATCATTGACCGGTACACAAATACCTTCGGGCTGAACCTCGTCGAGGACGGCTTGGGTCGGTACTTGCTGAGCTTGCTGCCCCACAATGTGGGTCTCGTCACTCAGACCCTCGATGCGGTAGGCAGTACCGACCGCGACGACGTTTCGTACTACATCGCCCACTATGCAAGCGATGGGCAGTTGAAGTCCATTGCCGATGCGCCCGAAGGGACTGAGTTGCTGATGCGGATGATGCGTGAGCTCCAAGCCGGATTCACTTCCGGTGACGAAGCGGTACAGATGGAGCGATTGACTCGCTATGGGTCACCCACCCACGGGCGTTTACGGGAAGAAGAAGCCGCAAAGGATCCGAGGGTAGCCGCGGGTCTCAAGGCAGAGGATGCGACCCTGCAGTCCATCGAGGACGGGCACGGTGACTTCATCTACGATGAGTATTCTGTGGTGATCGATGCCATGCCGCCCGGCCTGACGGCTGCTGAGTTTCTTGCCGAGATGGCCACCGATTTGAATCGTGCCGTCTCCGATGACCTGTTCAACGCCATCAATGTCTTCAGTCGTCGTCCAACCACTGCAAGTCCCGAGGTCGGTAACGTATACGACATTGACATTGCCGGCCCCTTCAACGGATCCGTTGTGCTGGTTGAGCGCACCGAAGACCATTTTGTGTTTCAAACGCTTACCACCAACAGCGACGGATCGGGGTACGAAACGGGCTCACATCCGGAGTATGGCTCTCGGGAGTTTGGGTTTGAAGCGCAGCGCGATGGGAGCACAAAGTTCTACACCCGCGGTGCCTCGCGTCCCTCGAATGCCTTGGTCGGTTTCGGGGGCCGTCTCCCTCAATCGACGGGGTGGACTCGCTTGATGAAGGGCATCAGCAATGCGATTGAGGCCCGCGGTGGGACGGCTCGCAAGCAGTCTTTTTCGAGTTGGACATCGCACCGATGAACCCGGTTGTCGACTCTGATTCGAGAACGGCTCCTTGAAGCTTTCACTCGCAGCTTGGCTGCACGCGCGCCCGATTGAGGGTGCGCAGTGGTCGGCCATGGCGTGCACACTTGATGAGTCGCATGCCCGCAATCAGCGTCATGCCCTCGATACGGTCGTGCTTCAAGATGAGGATGCAAAGGGATCATCCCACGCCGTGATGGCGCGCGCGAGGGAGGCGTTGTTTCGCTACGCGATCTTTCCGCCGACCCGAATGCGGTCGAAAATTCTCTCGAACAGCGGTCGCATCGAGGTGGGTGCCACGATTGTACAGCAGGTGCAGATGGGTCCCTTGGCCTTCGAAGCCGCAGTTCGTGTGACGGCCCTGATTGAACAGGATGACAAAGGTGAGCGCGTCATCGGCTTTGAATACACCACGCTGCCGGGTCATCCCGAGCAGGGCATTGCACGATTCACCGTCCGCCAACTAGTTGGTCCTCATGACCCCGTCTCCTTTTCGATTGAAACGTGGTCCATGCCGGGGCACTGGATTTCAATGTTGGTCGCCCCGTTTACGCGATGGATGCAGCGCCGTTCAACCAAACAGGCCCTGATGTTTTTCAAGGCAACCGTGCTCGCGGAGACCGAAACGAAGGGTGGATAGGGTCCACGAGGGCTCTCCGGCTGTGCCGGTACTGATTCAGGGAAAGGGAACAGCGGCTTGGTTCCGAAGGTGGGCCGGGGAAACCCACCTTGGATGGTCACAGTTCCGGAGAGCAAAGCTTGTGTAGCGAGGGCGAGGATCGGCCGCAAACCTCTTTTTTGGGCCTGAGCTTGTGGACAACTGCGGAAACTGCTGTCGTGACAGTCACTTAGATCACACCCCTATTTCTTACATGAACGCAGCTCTTGTTTTTGAGGGGTAAGGGTGGATGTTGAGCCGCCCGGATGGACGAACGATCCATTCCTTGTTTGGTGGTGAGCGGGTGTTTGGGCAGCGGTGGCGAGGAAGCCTTTGTTGAACTGGTAGACGGCTGTGTGTGCTGCGCACTCAACGATGAGTTGTACGACATGCTCATCATGCTGAAGGAACAGGTCGAGCTGGGCTGAATAGGGTCGCTCAAGGACGAGGCGTCTCGCTACAACCCCGGGCGCCGACCGTGGCCGCGACCTT
>DEBL01000290.1:6538-9351 GCA_002348535.1 Deltaproteobacteria bacterium UBA2957
TGGCCGCGACCTTCGGGCGTGTCGATCCGCGGTTGTTGATGGCCGATTGTGGCCCTCGAGCGGGGGCGCCCACCCAGTGCGGTCACGAGTCGCACGAGCACTGCGCGCATGGTCATGAGCAGTTTGAATCCTTTGAGGTCGAAGTCGAACCGGGTCAGACGGACCCGGCAGTGGAAGCGCTCTTGTGGACGCACGGGGCGCTTCGCACCAAGGGCCCTGTGATGTTGGATTCTGGCCCGGCACTGGTCCAGGAAGTGGGACGACGAATCGAGATAACCCGGCCTCTCAGTCCCGTGTCCTCCGATCGGATGGGTCGGGTGGTCGTGGTTCGCCGGGTTGAGTGACGGCCACTGCCGGGGTAAGCAAAGCAACCACGCGGGACCGATACGATGAAGCTCAGGGGAAGAATCCTCTATTTGACGGAAGATCCGAACCAAATTGCTGCGCAGTTTGGCGGCACGGATCTGCGTCTATCGGCGGACGCGGACATGCACTACGGGGTCAACACCGACGCCATGATTAGCGGCCGGGCCTGCACGCTTGGCTACACGCCGACCATCTTGGGTCCGTACTTCTTGGAGAACTTCAAGGAGACGGTCGCCAAAGATGATGTGCGCACCGGTGGGTTTCAGGTCATTGTCGGCGGCGACGCGTACGGATCCGGTTCTTCTCGCGAGGTCGCCGTTGTCGCGCACCAAGGCGCTGGAATCGAACTCGTTATCGCGCGGAGCTTTCAGCGGATCTTTCAGGAAAACATGGTCTATGCCGGTATGCCGTTTACCACCGATTACGGTGTGGTCGATCGCCTGCGGGCGGGTGAAGACATCGACGTCGTCGCCTTTTTTGACGAGCTTCCGCCCTTCTTCAACCAAGTGGCCTCCATCGGTGGGTTGTTGCCCTACGGCAATGCATGGCTCACCGGTAAGGTAGACCCCTGGTACGAGACGGAGACCGAGGCGCGGCCACTCAATGTGGTGGAAAAGATTTGCGCGGCTCGGGCCTGGGCCGGCGGCCGGCCGGGAGTCGGCGATGGCCCGAAGTTTGGCATCTCAAGCGTTGCACCGGGCGACCAAGTGCTCTGCCGGGCCGGATTTCGGGGGATGCACGAGTACACCGCAGGCATGGTGATGGCGTTGTATGAAGAGGCTTTTGGGCGAGTCCCCGTTCAGGACCCGGATCAGTGTGCCGCATTTGAAGATCACTTCGTGTTGATCGACGAACCCACTGTGCCCGACGCGGTGAAAGCCGCGCGCTTGGGTCCAGCGAGGCAGTTGGCTGCCGAAATGGAACAAGCGTGCACCCACCATGGAATTCGGCTTCACGGGCCCGGCCGAGACCACCAAGCAGGCGTGTGCCATCGCATTGTGGTGGAGGAGTATGCTCGCCCCGGTGATGTCGTGGTCTTGACGGACTCGCACAGCCCAACAGCAGGCGTGTTGAATGCATTTGCTTTCGGTGTTGGGTCGACGGCGATGGCGTTCGCTCTTCGAACGGGCCTCATTCCGGTGACCGTGCCGAAGGTGGTCCGCGTTGTGGTTTCCGGAGATGCCAAGGGAGTACTCAGCCCCAAGGATCTCGTGCTGCACCTCATCGGTGACCCGTACTTCCGAGAAGAGCATTGGCGGACAGGGCCCACCGATACCTGTGTCATTCAGTTGGGCGGTCCCGGACTCGACCAGTGGAACGTCGATGAACTGAGTGTCATCACAAATATGACCGTTGAGGGTGGCCTGATGACCGGCATTGTGGAGCCATGCGAGCCACTGCGTGACTTCCTGAGGGAGCGACGCGGGGTGGATTATGCCGACTGGATGTTCGCTCCCGACGAAAATGCGCACTACGAGCGTGTGATTGAAGTTGACCTCGATGATGTCCCCTTGACGGTGGCCACCCCGGGTGACTCGCGAAATCGCATGAGCCTCGAGGCTGCCTCGGACATCGAAATTCACAATGTGGTCATCGCCAGCTGCACTGGCGGGTCGATCTCCGATCTTCGAGCGGCGGCGGACGTACTCCGGGGGCATCGAATTCGCGAGGGTGTGCGGGTTACGGTGACTCCATCAAGCGAAGTGGTTGCGCGGGAAGCCGAAGAGGCCGGCATTCTCGACATCTTTCGAGGACTGGGTGCGGTTATCTCTCCACCGGGTTGCGGCAGTTGCATCGGCAACGGTCCGGGAGTCCCGCTGCCGGGTGAGACCACTGCAAGCACAACGAACCGCAACTTCGATCGCCGCATGGGGGCACCCGGTCCCGTGTATCTGGTCAGTCCTGCCGTCGCGGCCGCAAGCGCCATTACCGGCAGACTGACCGATCCGCGGCATCTGTAGTTCCACCTCTGAGTCAAATGCTCTTCACTTGGTGTGTCGCGCGCGCGGCGACCAACCAAGCTGACTAACTTTTGGGCGTCCAGGCTGTATCTACTAAAAGGTAGTTTAATTCTGACTTTTTTGAAAACGCAGTGCGTCTTTACAACCGCCTGACATGTCACAAGTCTGTCACAGTGGAGCGCAAGTTGCCTGACTAATGGCCGAGAAATCGAACGCATGTTCACAGAAAACTGGAGATGGAATGACTGCGAAGCTTGGCCTCTTGGCGATGGTGATGGTGGGTTGCGAGGGTGACATTGATGCAATGATCACCGGCGAACAATCTTCGGATGAGGCCGGGCCTTCTTCGGGTGACGGGTCGTCGGATTCGGACTCGACAGACACGCCGGACGACGATTCCAATTCCGGAGACGGAGCGAGTGACCAACCCGATGGCGCCGTTGACGATACGGAGTCAAGCGTCGATGAACTGGGAACGCTGACGGG
>DEBL01000192.1:0-4662 GCA_002348535.1 Deltaproteobacteria bacterium UBA2957
CAACATTTTCAGTGTTTGCGCCGATGCGCTGACAAAAAATGTCATTCGACGCTGACATTTTTTGTCACTTTTTATGGCCGATAATAAGCCGCAGGCCATCGTTTTCGTAAAAAAGTGGCCATGTGTGCCTTTCAGAAAACTTGGCACGAAACTTGTATGGTAGTTTCTGCGTGGGAACGCGGTGTTCCCTCGTTAAAGATTTTTCCGGGCCTGCCCGGAGCAGACCCAGATGGAGAGGCAAACAATGTTCAACAAGAAGGGATTCACCCTTGTCGAGCTGATGATTGTTGTCGCGATTATCGGTATTCTCGCAGCGATTGCGATTCCGAACTTCGTAGACATGCAGTACCGAGCCAAGCGTGCTGAGGTTCCGGGCAACGTTGATGGTATCAAGACCGCCCAGATCGCTTACGACGCAGCGTTCGATAAGTACATTGAGGTTGACGACTGGAAGCCAGATTCGACAATCGCAAAGACACAGCGGACATGGACGTCCGGCTCTGGCTTCGACACCCTCGGGTGGGGACCAGACGGTAAGGTTCGCGGCCGCTACAAGGTGAGCTCGAGCTCCACCACTGACTTCCTAGTTACAGGCGAGTGCGACGTGGATGGTGACGGAACCGAAGCGTCCTTCACCGCGACCAAGTCGGTCAACACCAAGATGAACACTGGCGCATCTACCTACTAGAACGCGCGTATGTTCGACTAAGGGCGGCCCATGGGCCGCCCTTTTTGTTTATTTGACGATAAGGGACTGGCGTGAAGTTCGGATTGAAAGGGCTGCTCCTGTTGACCGCGCTCGCCTATGTGGGCTTGTGGACTGCCGGATTCGTGTGGGATGACATCCCGTTGATCGTGAACAATGACGCCCTGCGTGATGCCAGTCTGTGGTCCATTTTTACGACAGACCTCTGGGCGGCGAGTGGGGCTGGTGATGTGGCGAGCGGGTACTACCGACCGCTGGTTCTTCTCAGTTTTGTGCTTGACCGATGGTTGTTCGACCTCAATCCGTTGGGGTACCACGCACACAGCGTTCTCTGGCATGGGGCGGCAGTGGTTGCCTTTCATCGGCTGTGTGTTCCGCTCTTCGACGAGCGAACGGCTCTGATGGCCGCGGCATTGTTCGCATTGCACCCTGTTCAGAGCGAGGTGGTGGCATGGGTGGCGGCACGGAATGATCTGATGGCCGCGGCATTGGGTTTGTTTGCCTTGGGCGCGGTGTGGACTGGAGAGCGCATGACCTCCGGGCGTGCGGCGTCGGCATTTGTGCTTACCATTCTCGCAGGGCTTTCCAAGGAAACGGCCCTTCTCCTTCCCATCATGTTGGGATCGGCAGATGTGCTCAGGGGGCGGACCAAGATGCTGGTTGCGCGTCAGGTGCCGTTCATTGCAGGAGTGTGCGTTGTGATCGCAATCCGGACTGCTGTTGGGGTGGGAGAGGCAACGATTCCGGGGCAAGAAGGGCTCAGGCTGCTGTGGCAAGGGTTGCCGGCACTGTTTGGTGGCTACGCGGCATCTGTGTTCAGTCCGTGGCCGCTGTCGAGTGCGTATGACCTGACATGGATTGGTGAGCGAGACTGGCTGCGCTTGGGGTTGGGGTGGTGTTGGGTGATTCTCTTGGGCCTGTGCGCCCTCACGGGTGATCGCGAAAGACGAAAGCTGAGTGCGATCGGGGCGGTTTGGGCGATCGTGTTGGTGGCAATCACGCTGGTCCCAACCGCCGACAAGGGGGGCTATGGCGACCGGTTCCTCTACTGGCCCATGGCGGGCGTTGCTTTGGTCGTAGCCGCCAATTTCGGGCAATACATCCGATACGTGTTGCCCAGCTTCTTGGCTACATCGTTATTCATCGTCCATTTCCGCCTGCCCGATTGGTCCCACGACCGCGCACTTTGGGGCGCCGCGGTTCGCGATGTGCCGACGGCGACCAATGAAATGAGTCTCGGGCACGCATTTACGTTGCATGAGCGTCATAAGCGAGCCCATGTCAACTTTGTCAGTTCACTCGCCCGAACCGGGATTGATCTTGAGGCCTGCGGGCCCGTAGTCGGATCGGCCATGCGCACCGGTCTCCCCGCGCTCGCGCTGCGGATGGGCGACTGGGCGTTGCTTCGCGGGTGCAGTCCAACCGGCCCGATGAACGGCTGGATGGCGATGGCCGCCGCACTGGAGGGTCAATGGGAACGGGCTGAAACTTTTGCCCACTCGGAGCCGAGTGATCCGAGGTTTCGTGACCTTGTGGTTCGCGCAGCCTTGGCGAAGCGCAGTGGAAATCAGGAGGCCTATAGAGCGCTTGAGCGGAAATGGGTCGGTTCAGAGCCACTCGCTCCGCAGGTCGATGCGCTACTGACCCGTTAGGAGCGAATGTGAATTTGCGAACCCTCATCTTAATTGCGCTCCCTTTCGCTGGCGCCATTGGTGCTCATCAGTTTCAGGTGCGGACCGACCCGGATCGCTGGGCCCAGACTGAGGACTTGCGCCCGATTTTCGTTCCTTCACCGCAGGCCACGAAGGTCAGTTCCATGGGGTTCGATATGGTCGTCGCAGACCTGTTCTGGATTCGAACGGTTTTGTTGTTCGTTGACTTCTTGGCGGAGGAAAGCGAGGACGGTGCTGCGTGGACCCGGACGGTACTGAAGACCGTGGTTGAGTTGGATCCCAAGTGGAGGACACCGTTCTTCTACGGGGGGTCGATGCTGCGCCTGTTGAACGACATTGAGGGGTCCGACGAGATTTTTTCCGAGGCGGTTGAAGCTTTTCCAGAAGACCCGTATTTTCCATTTTCGTTGGCGATGAACGCGTACATGTACCACAACGATCTGGAACGGGCAGTCGGGCACCTGCAGCACGCGGCATCTCTCCCGAGAGCACCTCGCTGGTACCGCAATGCGGCGGCGGAGTTCATCAGTCGGCGAGGGCAGCGAAAAGCGGCATTGCTTTACTTGAAGGAACAACTGAATAATGCCAATTCAGACCGCGAGCGGGCTCTGGTTGATGCCAAGTACAAGTCGTTGTTGTACGAGCAGGTATCGGAAGCCGTCGAGAGCATCCAAGCGGATGTAGAAGGACGGCTTGGCGTGCCCATTGACCGCATTGACCAGATGGGACCGTTACCGCCCGATCCGTTGGGTGGTGAATGGTTTGTCGCCGAGGATGGCGTGGTCCGGTCCTCTGTTCAGGATCCAGTTGTCGCGCGCCGTGCCAAGCTCACGGAGAGGGCCATTCTGGTGAACCCGTGACCGAAGCGCTCATTGGCCTAGGCAGTTCCATCGGTGATCGCGCGCGCTGGCTGCAGCTTGCCGTCAGAATTCTGGATGCCGATCCGGCGACCGAGGTGATTGCGTGCAGCAAAACGTGGGCAAATCAGCCAATCGGCGCGGCCCTCGGTCGGTTCCTAAATGCGGCTGTCCGCGTGAGGACGCATCGCTCGGCTCGAGGGCTTCTCTCGCTGTGTCAGCAGGTTGAAGACCGAATTGGTCGGCGACGGGCTCGTCGTTGGGGTGACCGCACCGTCGACGTGGATATTTTGTTGTACGGCAACATGAATCGTCGCGGTCGCGATCTCAGTGTGCCGCACCCTCAGATGCTCAATCGTCCTTTTGTGTTGATTCCGGCAACGGAAGTAGCGTCGACAATGGTTCATCCGGTCGCCGGACAAACGCTGGCCCAGTTGAAGCCATTCGACGCCGCCGGCATGGTAGCCACTGGCTTGCTGCCTCAGCCTGTTGCATTGCGGAGGTCTGCGAAGTACAAGCCTCGAGCATTTTCCAACCCCACCCCCGATAGAGAAAACGGCATGAAAATTTTTATCGACACGGCAAACATAGACGAGATTCGAGAAGCCCACGCTTGGGGCATTTTGGATGGTGTCACCACAAACCCAAGCCTGATCGCTCGAGAGGGTGGGGATTTCATCCAGACCATCGCTGACATTTGCGAACTCGTTCGCGGACCGGTTTCCGCTGAGACCGTATCCCAAGATGCTGAGGGCATGATCAAAGAGGGACGGCTGCTTGCTCAGATTAGCGAGCACGTGGTGGTCAAGGTTCCACTGACAAATGCGGGGCTCACTGCGACGCGAGCCCTCGCGGATGACGGGATTGATGTCAATGTCACTCTCATCTTCCAAGCCGCACAGGCACTCATGGCCGCTAAAGCAGGTGCTGCCTATGTGAGTCCTTTTCTCGGGCGACTTGACGACATTGCGACGGATGGAGTCCAGTTGATCGAGGAAATCGTCACGATGTTCGGCAACTACCCAGAGTTGGGAACTGAGGTTCTGTCCGCCTCGATTCGACATCCGCTGCACGTCAGCCAAGTGGCCCTTGCAGGTTCAGACGTTGCCACGATTCCGTACAAGGTGCTGTCCAAACTGGTCAATCATCCCCTGACGGAGAGCGGTAATGCGAGATTTCTTGCCGATTGGGACACCGTTCCAAACAACGACATTGTGGGACAAGTGACGGCTTGGCTGGAGAAAAACCGTTCCTGAGCCCCGAACCCATACGCTTCCGCGGCAACGCCTTGCCGTGGTCGTCATGGTGCTTTTGGGGTCGTTGCCCTACCTGACGGGTGGGTTCGTGTGGGACGACGGGCCGCTCATCGTTGACCGGCTCGCGCAGCTGGACGTCGCCGGCACGCTTCGCCTTTGGTCCGTACCCG
>DEBL01000192.1:4974-7671 GCA_002348535.1 Deltaproteobacteria bacterium UBA2957
CTTTGGTCCGTACCCGTGACGGGTGAGGGGCCGGGTTCGAGCTACTACCGACCCATCTCCATGATCGCGCTTGCCGTGACCGGCCGATGGGGTCCCGAGGTCGTTCACGGTCTGGCCATTGTGGTTCATGCGCTGAACGTTGTGCTCATCATCCGCGTCTGTCGTGAACTGCGGTGGCCGGCTCTGGCAGGACTGGTGTATGGGTTACACCCGCTCATGAGCGAAGCGCTTGGGTGGGCCTCCAGCTTGCCCGACCTGCTTGCATGCGCCTTCGGCATGCTCGCTGTGTTGGTCGTTAAGCACAATGGGCTTGGCGGTCTTGTGCTGGTGCTGGCCGCCGGGCTTTCGAAAGAGAGTGGACTGTTGATACCACTCTTCCTCGGCGTTGCCGGTCTCGCAGGGAGCCGTTGGCGTGCACCCGTTGCTGCCGGCATTGTGAGCGTGGTAGGGCTGCGAGCGAGCCTCGGCGTTCACCAATCATGGGAGTGGGTACAAAAAATCGAGTTGATTCCGCAAGCGTTGGGGTGGTCGCTTGCATCCTTGGCGTGGCCTGTTCCCCTCAATGCGGTTCGTTCGATCTGGGTGACCCCGGTCTGGGCGATTCCGGCGGCTGGTCTTGTGGTGTGGGGTCTGGTCTATTGGGGTCGAAGTCATCGCGCGGCGCTCGGGGCGGCCGGCCTCGTGCTTGGTTCTCCCGTGATCGCGTTGCCCGTTATGCTGGATGGCTATTTGATCGCTGAGCGGTACATGACTCCTGCTCTGGTCGGCCTTGGTGTATGGGCCGCAGTTCGCATCAGGCCCACCTTCCGTCGCGTCGGTTTCGCGATGGTCTTGGGGATCGTGTGTATTGCCGTGCACTGGGGCCGCGCGCCGGCCTGGTCCTCAAACGCAGCATTGTTCGGCGCCTCCGTTCGGGCGACGCCAGACTCGTCGTACTCATGGCACCTTTACGGCGTTGGTTTAGCCCACAGTGGAAAGTTGTCGGAGGCGGCAGATGCATTCGGCCGCGGTCTAGAGTGCATTCGACCGCATCCACTGGACGCGATGCTCCAACTCAAAGCTCTCGTCCAAGCCGACCGGGCCGTCGATGCGTTCCGCATCGCGGAAGATGGTCCGCAGGAAGATTTATCGTCAGAGTACATTGCTTGGTGGGCGCGCGCAGCATTTACGGTAGGCGATCGAGAGAAGGCAAAATCACTGGTCGAACTCCTCAGCAATGGCCAGAAATTGGACGCCCCCCATTGGTTTCAACAATGGGCAGAAGAAGAGGGTGTTCTCGGTCCGTGATGTTGTTCAAAATGGTCGCCACCGAGGCTTGACCCCACCAAGCACCTCGCATAGACCATTTGGAGGTGGGGAAGGATGACCGAATCGGAAGCCAGTCGACCGAATGACAAGCGTGTGATGATTACCGACGCCGCTATCGCTGTGTTTGCCGAGAAGGGGTACCGATCGGCCCGCGTTGCGGATGTCGCCAAACGTGCCGGGGTCGCGGACGGAACCATCTACCTGTATTTCAAAAACAAAGAAGACTTGTTGTTGTCCATTTTTGAGGAAAAGATGGGCTTGCTGCTCGACCGGCTGCACGGTGATCTTAACGGTATTGAGTGCCCGCTCGAGCGCGTGCGAATCTACGTGAGGCATCATTTCAACCAATTGCGTACCCAACCGCTGCTTGCGCAAGTATTTCAGGTAGAACTTCGCCAGTCGCATAAGTTCTTACGGGAGTACAGGCCGGAGCCTCTGTGGGCCTACTTGAATGTAGTGGGGGACGCGCTGAAAGACGGTCAACGGCAAGGCATCATCAGAGAAGATGTGGACCCGTTTATTGCCAAGTGGGCATTCTTTGGAGCATTGGATGAGCTATCCATGCAATGGGTATTGTCCCGCAATCGGGACAGGTTTGATTTGGAGGTTGCGGCCGAGCAGGTCGTGGACACATTTTTCCGCGGTGTTTTAGCCGCACAATCGTAGGAGTATTTCATGAAAGTCGGCGTCTGCATTAAGCGGGTCCCCGGGTCAGACTCACGCATCAATGTCACCGATGCGGTGTCGGGCCCTGATTTGTCCGATGTCAGTTGGGAGGTCAACCCATATGACTCGTTTGCCATTGAGGCTGCCATCCAGTTGCAAGAGGCATCGATCGCGTCAGACGTGGTGGTGTTTAGCGTAAGCGGTGCGGAAGGGGATGCGAAAATTCGCGATGCGCTTGCGATGGGTAAAAAAGGTCAGAGTGGGGCCAGCAAGGCTGTGCGTCTCGACGATCCTGCATTCGAGGGTTCCGACTCTTTGGGCATCGCACGGATTCTTGCTGCCGCGATGAAGAAGGAGGGCGTCGACATCGTCCTCGCCGGGCGCCAGTCAATCGATGGTGACAATTCTCAGGTTCCCGCGATGATGGCGGAGATTCTTGGGTGGCCCTCGGTGTGTGCAGTCACCGATTTGGAGGTGTCCGCCGATAGCGTGAAGGCTTGGCGCCAAGCTGGTGGCGGAAAGCGCGAAGTGGTGGAGCTTCCGCTGCCGTGTGTAGTCACAGCGGACAAGGGTCTGAACACCCCGCGTTACCCGACACTGCCCGGCATCATGATGGCCAAGCGCAAGCCAATCGAGGTGCTCGATGCTGCAGCACTCGGACTTGATCCGGGGACTGTCGGTTCGAGCGCGGCGCATGTGAGCATCGGCAGTTGGAGCCCGCCC
>DEBL01000298.1 GCA_002348535.1 Deltaproteobacteria bacterium UBA2957
AGGCGGAAAATGCGTGGTGGTTGGATCCAGTCGCTCGGGTTTGAAGGCCGAGTTGCACGGATTGGCCAGCGTAGGCAGCAAGATCGACGGAGTGGTCGGACCAGTCCGCCGTGGATGACGCGTTCTCTTGGAAGACGATTTCTCCGTCAACGGTGACCTCAAAGGTCGCCTCAGCCGCTGCACTGTCGTGCGCAATGGAGTCTATGCCGATGCCAAATGTCAGCCGTGCTTCACGGGGCACGGTCACGCTGAATGCGGCGGACGAGGGCGCAGGGAGCAGGATGCTCCTTCGTGTTTGCAGGCCTTTTTCAACGGTGATGGCGCTGAATTCGGCGGCGGTGAGGTTCGCCAAGCCGAAGTCTCGCCGGGCCAAGGTCGCGTTGGTCGCGCTATCCAGCAGGGCAGCGCTGCGCAGTTTGGTATTCGCGGAAGCGACCACGAAGATTCGTCCGGCTCGAATCTCCCATTCCAGACCGTTGCCGTTCTTCGTTGAGTCGGAAGGGCTGTTAACGAGTCCCGATCGGTACAGGGCAGTCTTCCCGTTGACGCGCAAATCCAAGCCCTCGGGCTGCTCGGCGTAGGTTCGCTGGTCCATATTGAACGGCAGGTCATGGGTCCAAAGAGCGGTGTCCGTCATTGCGTTGCTCTTCCAGTTGGAGAGCGGCCACTCTTTGGTTTCGTTGGCATCCGCAGCGTGTCCAGTACTGAGGGAAAACGTGGCGGTGCCCAGCATTCGAGTCAGGTGCAGTGTCTCCGAACCCTTGGCTCCCATGGACAATGCCGGCTGCTCAAGGGGCGCCGGACCGAACTGGACGGGAGCGGAAGCGTCTTCGCATCCTGCACAAAGAATCGCTAGGAGCCAGATTCGCCGCATGGCCCCTCGCAGTACTGCTCGACAACGCCGGTGCTGAAGAACGTGTGCATTTGGAGCTGACCGGCCTCATCGCGGCGTGGACGCTCGTGGGGATCGGTGTCAGGGTCGGGAGGAATGTTCTCCGGTGGTTCGAAGAGGCCGTAATCAAATTCCACGAGCGCGGAACCGCTGTGTCCAGAGGCGACCGTATCTAAGCCGTACACATCGCGTGCCGGTGGCTCGATCAATGCTGCGCCGTAGCTGCGTGCCATGACGTGAGCGCCGAGGGTGGTGACCTGCGCATCCGCGATGGCGACTTGGAGCAGCACATCCTTGGGCCCGACACCATTGAGCGGTGTGTTGTTCACGGCATGCAGATACCCCGCGGATTCTCCCGCATCCCACAAGGTCTGATTCAGCGCAAGGATGAACTGCACGTCGAGTGCGTCTGGATACATTGTCTTGAAGATCAGGAAGAACGGGTCGAAGTCGGCCGAACGATTCAGAAGCAGGTGATACGGGCTTCCACCGACCCCTAAAGTGGCGCGCTCGATTCGCTCGGAGAGGGCGATGTAGCCTCCGCCGAGAATCGCACCTTGCGAGTTCCCGTAGTAGTAGGTTCGGTCCGGATCAATCAAGGATGTGGACACACCATCGGCGTCCGCGACCATCAGAGTGGGTTCGGTGAGCATCGGCCCGGTCATCATTTCCATGGCAGCAAGAAATTCGATGAAGCCTTGCTGCGACCGCTCGGGGATCATCGCAAACTTGTGAATTTCTTGGACCAGCATCAGAGATATTGGCCCGCTGTCTTCGCTCTTCATCCCCGTCCAGTCCACGGCGAAGATGATGTACCCGTGAGCATTGGCAAATTCGCTGAGGTACCCGTTTTCCACCTCGCTCTGACCGCCGAGTAGTCCGTGGCCGTACTGAATGAGGGGAAGCGGGCGCGGGTCATCGAATGCGGTTGTGGGGACAATCACGGTGAACGGAACCTCAGTCGTGCCCTCAGCGTACGGCATGCCATCGGCATCTCGATTGAGCAATGCGCCTGGACCGTCAATGTCGGTGTACAGCGGAACAGTCATGCGCCCCCGGATGCGACGACCGGTGGTCGCATTGGGCTGTTCTTGTACATCGGTGATGGTGTAGCTTGGTCCATCGGAGCCCAATCGATCGTACAGATCATCCCTCATGTGTACGGATTTTCCGGTGATTCCGGCTTGACTTCCGACGACGAAATCCCAAGCAATCTGAAGTTCAGACTGAGGGAATCCTGCGGCGCTCAGTGCCGGGAAAATGGTTTCATCGTACAAAGAACGGCGTGACTCAATTCGCGGATCCGCGCTCTCGGTACCGTCGCGGAGGGCAGTAAAACCCTCGCTGGCGGGGATCTCGGTGCCCGACGAGTCCACAATGTTTCGAATGCCCACTGCATAGCGCCCGCCATGCCTCATCGGGACAACGGGATGCAAGATAAGCATGCGCTCATGGTCCCACTCGGCTGTCACATCGACCTCGGCAAAGTGAGCAACACGCTCGCCAGTCTCTACGTTCACGATCACTGTCCGTGCATCATCGGCCAAGTACGCACCGAGATTGTCGTGGCCTATCAGTCCATCTACAGTTGCGTTCATCATGTGGGTAATGACGGGAGTGACCGGGGAAAATCCATCCTTCTCGTTCATGAACATGGGGCTTGGCTGAACCCCATCGATGTTGGCCGGAAAGGTTGTTTCACCCATTGCAATGCGCCAACCGGTTTCCGTCGCTGCGTCGGGTTTCATGAAATAGGTGGATGGATAGGGCAACGCGCAGCGGCTGGTGGCGATCGGATCGCAGTCCCAGTTGGCGTTGGCCGAGCCTGTATCGGTGGATGCGGTCTCAGACTTGGGGCTGCCGCAACCCAACAAGAGGAACAGTAGTGCACGCATAGTGGACTCCGTGGTTTCGAGAGCGTAGCGTGGCTGAGGCGTCGTGGCGATTCAGCCTTAGTCCAGCGATAGGCAAGGGGTGCCCGGTGCACCTCGCTCGATGACGATCCGTTGACCCCCAATCGTCTGGATGCGAACGGGAGCGCTGAGGTGGGGGTCGGGACGCTCCGTGATTACGATGGCCGTCGATGAGCCTGTCTCGGTGGCTCGAGAAAGGCGAACACCATCGCGTGCAAGAGAAGGGGGGTCTAGTAAGACCACCACCGGTACAGCGCCGCTGGACGCCACTTGATGAGCGGCCCACCCGGCTTGAACACTTCCGCATCGGATCAACATCAGGTGATTGAAGTCGACTCCTGGAAGTCCTGGCGGATGGATCCAGCCCACAGGATCCACAATGGCTACGGTTTGTTGTTTATGGGTGTTCGCCCGAAGCATGGGCAGAATCACCCCCAAGCGACCGGTTCCTACCGCTCCGTGCACGGAGACGATGCCCGGGCGGGGCCAACCCCCGATGTGTTGATCGAGTTCGGCCCACCCGGTGGGTGTCGCAGCGGATCGCTTCCGCATGGGTGCGATCGAGGCGATGTGTGACCGAAGTTCATCGAGAATGGATGTGCTGGAAGCCATATACTGAATATATGTTCAGTATTAAAATAGATCAAGAACAAGACGCAAAAGAACCAATGGCGTCCATCCATGGTGCCCGAGTGCACCGAACGTTGGATCCACAAACTGAGGGGGTTCAAACCGGCTCAAGGCCACCGGACGCGGTCATGCTGGGCTGCGAACATTGACGGGAACACTGTTGTGGTTCAATCTGGGCGAAGTGAATTGCTGGGAGATGAGCCTGTGCCCCACATGAATGTTCGCGATTTGGGCCGCCTGCAAGAGATTGCAACCGTGTTGGTGCGTCACGGCTTTGGGTACTTGGTCGCGGGAACGGTTGCGGATCCCGGTTCCTCCAATGCAGAACATTCCCCGTTGAGTGCCGCTGCTCGGCTGCGCCGTGTGCTGATTGAACTCGGTCCGACATTCGTCAAATTGGGGCAGATCTTGTCTGTGCGGCCTGACATTCTGCCGAGTGAGTTTATTAACGAATTCCAGCAACTCCAAGACCGGGTTGACCCCATTCCGTTCGACGAGGTGAAGTCCGCCATTGAGCGCGAGTGGGGAGTCGCCCTTGACGAACGTTTGCTGTCAATTGATGAGCAACCGTTGGCAAGCGCGAGCATCGCGCAAGTCCACAAGGCCGTGACGATCGATGGCGAAACTGTGGCCATCAAGGTTCAGCGTCCCGAGATCGAGCGACGGATTCGATCCGATCTGCACATTCTCTACACGCTCGCGGCTTTGATTTCTGGCCGCATTGATCTGCCGGGTCTGTACACACCCGTCGGTGTGGTTCAAGAATTCGAAGCCGCCATCAACCTTGAACTTGACTTTCTCCAAGAGGCCCGCGCTGGTTCTCGATTCCGAGCC
>DEBL01000053.1 GCA_002348535.1 Deltaproteobacteria bacterium UBA2957
TCGGCGGGAGTGGTACCGCGAGGGCCGAGTTCCGCTTCATACACTGCGTGCAGACGTTGACTACGGATTCGCGGAAGCGAAGACGACCTACGGAATCATTGGCGTCAAGGTCTGGATTTTCAAGGGCGAGATCATGCCCGGAGAAGAGGAGGCAGGGTCCAACTAAGGCCTCTGCTCTTCGACCCACCTCGGTGGGATTGCTTAAACTTTTTTTCTTGGAGAATTCCAATGCTGAGTCCAAAACGAGTTCGTTGGCGGAAGGTTCAGAAGGGCCGGATGCGGGGCAAGGCGTACCGGGGTAGTGAAGTCAGCTTCGGCGATTTCGGCCTCCAGTCGCTTGAATGTGGTTGGTTGACCGCTCGACAAATCGAAGCCGGCCGTATTGCCATGACTCGTCACGTGAAACGTGGCGGTAAAGTCTGGATCCGCGTCTTCCCCGACAAGCCGATCACAAAACGTCCTGCTGAAACCCGGATGGGTAAAGGTAAGGGTGCCCCTGAAATGTGGGTCGCGCCGGTCAAGCCCGGTCGCATCATCTATGAGCTTGAAGGTGTACCTGTTGAAGTGGCCCGCGAGGCAATGCGCCTTGCAGGACACAAAATGCCAGTCAAGACAAAGTTCGTCTTGCGTCGTGAGGTGCTGTAATGTCTGCCCTAGATCTGAAAGGCTTGGATGACAAGGCTCTTGTCCACCGTGAACTTCAACTCGAACGCGAGTTGATGGACGCGCGGTTCCGCAGCAAGACCGGGCAGCTTGAGGACACCTCAAAACTGGCCAAACTGCGCAAGGGGATCGCCCGTGCACGGACCGCGCAACGCGAACGGGAAATTGAGCAGTCGCTCTCTCCCAATGCGCTGCGTGATGCTCATCGCTCGTCGTTTACACCCGGCGAGATTGGTGGCGAGGACGGAGCTGCTGGCGGTTTCCTGAAGGGAATCGTTGACAAGGTTACCCCAGGCGAATAACAATCGACCGCTTCGGAGCTAGCCTGCGAGGCGGTCCACCCCAACAGGTGAACAACGGCACTGATTCACAGTGCTTGGCGTGAGCAACGCCGACCTTGGGTCCTGCGTCCTGCAGGAGACCTCGCGTCGAAATGCAATCGCAGACGTTTCGTCTGTTTTGCTTGCTTACACCCACTCTCGAGGAAGGGAACATGGCTGCTGATGCAACCAACACTGACTCCGGTTCGACCAAGCGTCGTCTCACCGGCGTTGTAGTGTCCAACAAAATGGAAAAAAGCGCCACGGTGCGTGTGGAGCGGCTGGTCAAGCACCCGCGGTACCACAAGTACATCAAACGGCGGAAGACCTACATGGTTCACGATGAGTCGAACTCGGCTGTGCCGGGAGCGACCGTTGTGATCGAAGAAAGTCGTCCGATTTCTCGGCGGAAGCGCTGGGTGATCGTCGACGGCGACAACGCGTAAGCGAGAGGAGGCCGACATGATTCAGACTGAAAGTGTCCTCGATGTTGCCGACAACTCGGGCGCCAAAAAGGTTTTGTGCATCAAGGTGCTTGGTGGCTCTAAGCGTCGGTTCGCAACCGTTGGAGATGTGATTGTCGTCTCCATCAAGGAAGCGATTCCAAACGCGAAAGTGAAAAAGGGTTCCGTCATGAAGGCGGTCATCGTTCGCACGGCGAAGGAACTTCGTCGCGCCGACGGTACCTACATTCGCTTTGACACCAACTCCGCGGTGTTGATCAACAATGACGGCGAGCCCATCGGCACGCGTATCTTCGGTCCTGTGGCTCGGGAACTCCGTGCCAAGAAGTACATGAAGATCGTGTCGTTGGCCCCGGAAGTACTGTAAGGAGATCCCCGAAATGTCCAAGTACAAGATTCAGCGGGATGACACCGTCATCGTCACAACCGGTAAGCACAAAGGCGCAACCGGACGCGTGATCGATATCCTCACGGACTCCGACAGCGTCATCATCGAGCAGGTCAACCTCGTCACCCGTCAGGTCAAGCCTCAGGGCGGTCGCGCTGGCGGGACCGTCGAGAAAGAAGCCGCTATTCACATTTCCAACGTATCTCTCTACGACGCCAAAGAAGGCCGCAAGGTGAAAGCGGCTTGGTCCGTCGTCGACGGGAAGAAGGTGCGTGTCGATCGCAAGACCGGCGCTGCACTGGCCAAGGCTTAAGGGGACAGACCATGCAACCGCGTCTGAAAACCCAATACAAAGATGTGGTTCTTCCGCAACTGCAGAAGGACTTCAGCTACGGGAACATCATGGAGGTGCCGAAGCTTGAGAAGATCGTGGTCAACACGTGTCTCAAGGAAGCCATCACCAACATGAAGATTCTTGAATCCGCAGCATCCGAGCTAGGATTGATTACCGGCCAGAAAGCCGTCATTACCCGCGCTCGGAAGTCAATCGCGAACTTCAAGCTTCGCGATGGCATGCCGCTGGGCGCCAAGGTCACCTTGCGCTCGGCGCTCATGTGGGAGTTCTTGGACCGTTTGATCGCGATTTCGATCCCACGGATCCGTGACTTCCGCGGGTTGAACCCCAACGGCTTTGACGGTCGTGGAAACTACTCGATGGGAATCACCGAGCAAATCGTATTTCCTGAAATCGACTACGACAAGGTTCAACGAATCACGGGCATGAACATCACGTTCGTGACCACCGCCAACACCGATGAAGAAGGGCGAGCACTGTTGAAGGCGCTCGGTATGCCCTTTGCTGACAAGTAAGTTTTTGAGCTCCCGCGTTGAGCGGTGGGCTTACGGGCGAACCCAAGACCTCTTGGCAACCCCATTCCGTTTTGTTTTTCCTTTCTCCGATAGGAGAGTCCGATGACTGATCCAATTGCAGATCTGCTGACCCGCATCCGAAACTCGATGCAGGCGCGCCACGGCAACCTTGTCGTTCCGCGCTCGAAGATCAAGCTCGAGATCGTAAAGATCCTCAAGAGCGAAGGCTTCATCGAGGGCTACGTGGAGGTCGAGTCCGGCCCCCAAGGCGCCATCAAGATCTTCCCCAAGTATGACGCGAAATTCAATGGAGTGATTCGCGGCCTCAAGCGCGTGAGCAAGCCTTCCCGGCGAGTGTACGTGGGCCGTGATGACATCCCTCAAGTCCGCAATGGCTTGGGCGTTGCCATCCTGACCACCCCCGGTGGCGTGCTGACCGACCGTCAGGCACGTGCCAAGGGCGTCGGTGGCGAAGTCCTTTGCTACGTCTGGTAGGAGCGAACCATGTCTCGTATTGGAAATAAGCCTGTTGCCGTCCCGAACGGCGTAACCGTATCCGTTGGCGACAATCTCCTCGTTGTGAAGGGTCCAAAAGGGCAACTTCAGCAGAAGATTGCCCAAGGGATCACATTCGACATCCAATCGGATGTGGTTGCCGTCAATCGCGCGAACGATTCGAAACCATTCCGCGCGAACCATGGACTGATGCGTGCCCTGCTCAACAACATGGTGATCGGAGTCTCTAAAGGCTTTGAGCGCAAGCTCGAGATCAACGGTGTTGGATACAAGGCAGCTGTTCAGGGAAACAAAGCCGTATTTAACCTTGGATTCAGTCACCCAATCGAAGTCCCTTTTCCTGAAGGTGTGACGATTGCTGTCGATAAAAACACGTTCGTGACCGTAAGCGGGATCGACAAGGAAAAGGTTGGCCAGTGTGCCGCCGAGATCCGCGGCTTTCGTCCACCCGATTCTTACAAAGGTAAGGGTGTCCGTTACGAGGGCGAATACGTTCCTCTTAAAGCCGGTAAGTCCGCTTAATCCGCGGAGGAGTTCATCATGGCTAAGACCAATCCACGCACGAAATCGCGCCTCCGCCGGAAGATGCACATCCGCAAAACAGTCCGCGGCACAGCCGCTCGGCCTCGCTTGTCTGTGTTCCGGTCCGCGAATCACATTTACGCTCAAATCATCAACGATGAAACGGGCACAACCTTGGTTTCCGCGTCAACCCAGTCGGGTGATGTCAAGCTGAAGGGTCACAAGGGCAACAAGGCTGCTGCTGTAAAAGTCGGCACCGCCATTGCCAAGAAGGCCATCGATGCAGGCATCAACACCGTGACGTTTGACCGGAACGGCTTCCTCTACCATGGCCGCGTTCAAGCGCTGGCTGATGCCGCTCGCGAAGCTGGCCTGAAGTTTTAGGAGATCTGTCGTGAACAACAAACGAAAGAACCGCCGCGAAGAAAAAGACGACGGCCTGATTGAAAAGACCATCGACATTAACCGCGTCGCCAAAGTTGTGAAGGGCGGTCGGCGCTTCAACTTCACCGCACTGGTGGTGGTGGGTGATGGAAATGGCCGGGTTGGCATAGGCTACGGCAAAGCAGCCGAGGTTCCCGAGGCCATTCGCAAGGCGGGCGAGCGAGCCCGTCGAGCCATGGTTGACGTTCCTGTTCTTGAGGGCACGGTACCGCACTTTGTGAACGGCCGCTTTGGCGCTTCCAAGGTCGTCCTCCGGCCTGCTTCACCGGGAACCGGTGTTATCGCCGGCGCCAAAGTGGGTGCGATTCTCGACGCCGCCGGGTACTCCAACGTTCTGACCAAGGTTGTTGGCTCAAACAACGCCAACAATGTGGTCAAGGCCGTCATGGACGCCCTCTCGCGACTCGAATCGCCTGAAATGTATGCAGCTCGCCTTGGGCGAAATGCAGATGAGTTTTTGGATGGATACACAGTCGGATCCCGAGTTTGGGGTACGTCTGGCACCGAACCGTCCGACACCGCGAACGCCAAATAGGGGGTCGACATGAACAAGCTGAAAGTCGTCCTGAAGAAGAGTCTGATCGGAAGCACAAAGACCCAGCGCGCCACTGTGGCGGGTCTCGGTTTGAAGCGACCCAATCAAGAACGTATCCTCGACAACACGCCGGCCATTCGGGGCATGGTGCGTAAGGTCATCCACCTTGTTGATGTCCAAGAGTTGGACGCGTAGCGTCTAAAGGAGCCAGTCATGGCCAACGAATTGAGCAACCTCAAGCCATCTCCCGGTTCAACCAAGCCCCGCAAGCGCGTTGGGCGCGGTGAAGGCTCGGGCAAGGGAAAAACCGCCGGTCGTGGTACCAAGGGACAAGGCGCCCGAAACACGATTCATCCTCGGTTCGAGGGTGGTCAGATGCCACTTCAGCGTCGACTTCCCAAGCGTGGTTTCAACAACATTTTCGCCAAGCAGTACACCGAAGTACGTGTCGATAGGATTTCGGAAAAGTTCTCGAAGGGTGACACCGTAGACGCTGCCGCATTGAAGGAAGCCGGAGTCATTTCCAAGATTGCCAAGAACGGAATCAAGGTTCTGGGCAATGGAGACATCGACAAGGCTCTGACCGTCAAGGCTGCGAAATTCACCAAGTCGGCCGCTGACAAGATTGCAGCAGCAGGCGGTACCGTAGAGGTCATCTGACGTGATTGAGGCAATCGCCAATGTGCTGAAGATCCCCGACCTCCGCGCTCGCATCTTCTTCACCCTGGCGATGCTCGGCATTTACCGGCTGGGCATCTTTATTCCCGCTCCAGGGGTGGACCGCGTTGCGTTGGGCGATTTCTTTGCGAACACTCAAGGCACACTCTTGGGTCTGTACGACATGTTCTCGGGTGGAGCGCTCGAGCAGTTCAGCGTGTTCGTGCTCGGAATCATGCCGTACATCTCCGCATCCATCATCATGCAGCTGATGCAGGTGGTGATGCCGCAGATCGAACGTTTGACCAAAGAAGGGCAGACGGGCCGAAAGAAAATCACGCAGTATACCCGCTACATGACCATCGGAATCTCTGTGGTGCAGTCGATGGGGATTGCCATCAGCCTTGAGCAGATGAAGACCCTCGGCGGTACGGATGTCGTGATCGAGTCCGGCTGGGCTTTCCGGATGATGACGGTCGTGACGATGACGGCGGGCGCGTGTTTCGTGATGTGGTTGGGTGAGCAAATTACCGACCGCGGAATCGGAAACGGTGCGTCACTGATCATTACCTGCGGCATCATCGCAGCGTTGCCCTCGGGCGCCATGAACACATATCAGAAGGTCACCATCGGCGAGATTTCGCTTCTCGGTGCAGTGTTGCTGATGGCCTTCATGGTCGGTGTCATCATGGCAATCGTGTATGTGGAGCGGGGTCAGCGGCAAGTTCCCATTCAGTATGCGAAGCGCGTCGTGGGTCGGCGGGTGTATGGCGGCCAACAGACGCACCTTCCGCTCAAGGTCAATGTGTCGGGCGTTATTCCACCGATTTTTGCATCCAGTGTGATGATGTTCCCCGCGACCATTGGAACGTTCTACGCGCACCCACTGTTCGACGCGATCAGCGCGGCGTTCATGCCGGGTACTTGGACATACAATCTGCTGTACATCGGCATGATTATTTTCTTCGCGTACTTTTATACCGCGGTGACCTTCAATCCCGTTGATGTGGCCGATAACCTTCGACGCCAAGGCGGATACGTTCCCGGTCTTCGCCCGGGGCGGCAAACCGCTGAATACCTCGACCGTGTGTTGACGCGATTGACCCTCGGTGGTTCGCTGTACCTCTCGGTTGTGTGCATTCTGCCAACGGTACTGATCAGTTCCTACGGTGTACCGTTCTACTTTGGCGGTACAGGGCTCCTCATCATTGTGGGTGTGACCTTGGACACCGTGGCGCAAATTGAGGGCCATCTCATGACGCGGCATTACGACGGTGTGGTTGGTCCTGGGCAAGGATCTGCTGGCGGTCGTCGCGGAACACTGGGCGCCCAATAGGAGAACGTCATGGACGTGATTTTGTTTGGGCCTCCCGGAGCAGGGAAAGGCACCCAAGCGGCAGCCATCTGCGAGGCGATGTCCATCCCCCACATCTCGACGGGTGACATCTTTCGGAAGCACCTGAAAGAAGGGACCGAGTTGGGTCAACTTGCCAAGAGCTACATTAACAAGGGCCAGTTGGTGCCCGACCAAGTGGTGTGCGACATCGTTGCGTCTCGACTCACGGAACCCGACTGTGCGGCCGGGTCGTTGTTGGACGGGTTCCCCCGAACAGTGCCCCAAGCCGAAATGCTCAACACCTGGCTGACCCAGAATCAACGCTCTGTCGGTGCGGTGATTAACATCCAGGTCGACTTCGATATCTTGGTCGCACGGTTGAGCGGTCGTCGCACGTGCCTGGCGTGCGGAGCGACCTACCACATCGACAACAATCCCCCGCCCATTGCCGGCCGGTGTGACAAATGTGAGAGCGAAGTTGTCCAGCGCGATG
>DEBL01000154.1 GCA_002348535.1 Deltaproteobacteria bacterium UBA2957
CTGCCCTTCTCCCGGAAGCATGAGAAGGAGGCCGATGTCATCGGCATGATGTACATGGCCCGCGCGGGCTACCCGCCCGAGGAAAGCATTAATGTATGGACTCGGATGCGTGACGAAGCGGGCCGATCTGCCCTTCCAAGTTTTCTCTCCACTCACCCAAGCCACAATCAGCGGAAGAAAAACCTGCGCGAGTGGATGCCTTCAGCAAAGAAACGATTCGCCCGCAATCGGACCAAGCGAAACACACTAGAGCCTCTGTGGCGATCTAAAGACTGAAAACGCCTTGCAGCATGGGTATTGGGTCGGTATATCCCCACCCCTTGGAGGTGACCCATGGGAGTAATGGAGAACATTCGCTCAGGCGCGAGCAATCCTTGGATGAAAGCAGTGTTTGCTGCCATCGTGTTGGTTTTTGTTTTTTGGGGCGTCGGAGGCGCAGGCGGTCCGACCAACCAAGTGATCGCTGAGGTTAACGGAAAACGCATCACTGACACCGACTTTCAACGCCTGATGCGCAACATTTCAAGGTCTCAAGGCGAAGCCAAGAGCGACGAGGAGCAAGCACGCTTGGCCCAACAGGCCATCGAAGAGTTGATCGAACTTGAAGTGCTGGAGCAGGTTGCGGAAGACAACGGGATCGAAGTGAGTTCCGACGAGATCGCACGGTATGTCCTTCAGATTGATGGATTCAAAGATTCAGACGGCAAGTTTTCCGAAAAGCTCTACGGGAAAAACCTTAAACGAATGGGACTGACTCAAGGCCGCTTCGAAGCACAGATTCGAACCCAGTTGACGCTGCAGAAGCTATCGGAATTTGCCTACACCGGCGTTCAGGTCACCGAGGGCCAAGTGCGGCGCACATTCATGCAGAGTCAGACCCGCATTGCCTTGAAGTTGGTTCGCATTCCAGACAGCAACTTGATCGACGACGTCACCATTAATGACGACCTGATCGTCGCCTATGTCGAGAGCAATGAAGCCGACATTCGTGCGCGCTACGAAGCCGACTTCAAACGACTGTATAAACAATCGCGACGGGCTCAACTGCACCAGATCGTCGTCAAGTCGGAGGAGCTCGATGAGGGTGTCGATGCGCGCACGTTGATTGATGAACTGCGGACCAAGGCGCTTGGCGGCGCCGATTTCACGGAACTCGCCGCTGAATACAGCCACGACATTTCCGCTTCAAATGGCGGGGACGTTGGCATCATGGCCGAAGAACAAATGACACCGTCAGTCGCGCGAGCAGTCTTCGAAACCAAGCCGGGCTCCGTGTCCGAAGTGGTCACCACGTCGGATGGCCTGTTGCTTGCGAAAGTTGACGCCATCTTCCCCGCGGAAACCACTGAGTTCGATACGGTCAAGGTCGACATTGCAAAAACCATTACCGCCGAGAAGCAGGTTGGCGAGGTCGCTCAAGCGTATGCCGAACGGATTTTGACCAGCTGGTCTGCGGCCGGGGCACCGGATGCGGACATCCTGCTCGAGCAGAATGTGATCGCACTCGACACGCCCAGCTTCCCCATCGCGGCACCGGGCTTCCCGGGCTTGAGCGACTCCCCCGAGCTCCTCAAGGCCATCCAAGTTGCCGACCAAACCGGTTTGATTGAAACCATCTTCCCAGTCCCGGGCGGTCGCCTGATCGCAGAAATTACCGTCCTCGAGGTGCCCTCTGAGGCAGACTTTGAACAGGACAAAGCGCAAATTCGGAAGCGAATGGAAGCGCTTGCACGAAACGATTGGGTGGCCGCGTGGCGCGCCGACTTGGTGAAACGAGCACGAGTCACCCAGTACTGGCGCCCCTAAAGTTCCCCTACTCCTGCACGCCGACGCATCCGTAGTCTATGATGCGGTGTGCGCTGTGGGGGCGCTGGGGAGGGTCGATGCTCAGGATTGCTGCACTCTTAGTTCTCGGAACCGGGTGCGCGGATAAGACGGGATTGGCCCCCATTGCGAGCGGCGGCCCTGACCATCTGATTACTGTTGGCGATACAGCCCAACTCAACGGGTCGGACTCCGCTGATTCAGACGGTTCCATATCCAAATACGAGTGGGAACTGGTTTCCCGCCCCACCGACAGCCAAGCCACCATCGATGGTAGCGGTAGCAATCCAACGGTGAGTCCAGACCGCATTGGACGCTACGTTATTAGCCTCACAGTTGTGGACAATGATGGCCTCTCGTCAACTCCCGACATTGTCGAAGTCGTGGCGACCACGCCCGCAGAACGACCAACCGCACAGTTGTCGGTTACCGGCCCAGTTGCGCTGAATCAACCCCTTACATTGTACAGCGACGGTTCCACTACCGCCGATGATGACCCGATATCGTCCTACGCCTTCTCACTGCTGGTGGTGCCACCCAGCAGCGAAGCCGTCATTGATGAAAGCCCAACCGATCCGGCCGCTGAGTTTATTCCAGATGTGGCGGGGCTCTACGTCGCGGGCCTCACGGTCTACGATGGCGACTTGGCCTCGCCACAGGCGATCCTTGAAGTCCAAGTGAACGACA
Source organism: Deltaproteobacteria bacterium UBA2957 (assembly GCA_002348535.1). Taxonomy (GTDB): domain Bacteria; phylum Myxococcota_A; class UBA796; order UBA796; family UBA796; genus UBA796. The sequence continues at coordinate 2,512 of DEBL01000154.1, forward strand.
ACGCAAATCTCACGCCGGTTGCTGATTGCGGTGGGAACCAAACCGTCGAAGTCGGAGCGATCGTGCAGGTCGATGGGCGAGCGTCACTGGACCCCGAAGGCGCAGTGCTTTCGTTCATGTGGTCTCTCCAGATGCCAGATGAGCGCCCGGGCGTCCTGTTCGACGCCACTGCGCCATCAACAGCCTTTCAAGCGGACCAATCTGGCACCTACCGTGTGGGCTTGGTTGTCTCTGATGG
>DEBL01000088.1 GCA_002348535.1 Deltaproteobacteria bacterium UBA2957
TCTGGACAAACCGTACTCGTGCAAGCGGGGGCCTCTGGGGTCGGCTCCCTGGCCATTCAAATTGCAGCCATGCACGGGGCTGAAGTGGCTGTAACCGCCTCGTCAGTAGAAAAAAGACACCGTTGTCTCGAAATGGGCGCGACGCACGCCTGGTCGTACGACTCCGCGAAAGACGAGGTTCGAGCTTGGACAAATAAGCGTGGCGTCGACATCGTCATCGATCATGTCGGATCCAGCACATGGAAATCGTCAATTCGGTGCTTGGCCCGCGGCGGCACGCTGGTTACCTGCGGCGCCACTTCGGGCCATGAGGCCGCAATTGACCTGCGCGTCCTCTTCTTCAAACAACTCAGTCTCCTTGGCAGCACAATGGGAACCATGCACGAAATGCGTGAGTCTTGGACCGCCGTTCAGGCCGGTGCAGTTCAACCGGTCGTCGACCGCATTCTCCCAATGACATCGCTTGCAGCCGCCCATGCACTGCTGGAGAATCGCGCCGTCACGGGTACGGTCGTCGTGGAGCAAGACCTGTGCGACTCTTCTGGATAGTTCTATGCACCGTCGGCTGTTCGAAGCCGGCCGAAACCACAGACTCCGTCTCCTCTGACCCCGAGTCATCCTCGGAGCTGTGCGCAACGGTGTTTGAATACACCGCCGATCAGGCGCTCGACGGCGTGGGCCTGATTGGACCGTTCAACAATTGGGACCCGACCCGACATCCGCTGGTCACAACCGGTGAAAACACATGGCAAGTCGAGGTGGAACTTCCGCCCGGGGCGCACCCATACATGTTCACCGAGGTCACCAACTGGACCTACGATCAAGCCGAGGTTCCAGTATGCGACCCTTCCGCGAATTTGGCGCTGTGCGAGTACTCGACAGCCTACGAATCAAACTGGAGCCAAGAGTGCAGCCCAGAGGCCTCTGACTGCGCATCGATGGTTGTGGTACCGGATTGCACCCAGCCCGTCGTGAGCATCGATGAGGTGATTCAAGACAACGAGCGCGTTGCAATTCATGGGCGGGTCACCGACGGACTCTTTCCGGTCGAGACGATCCGCGTCTCCATTGACGGCGAGCAAGAACAACACGCCGTAGTCGATGGAGTGTTTCACGTGGAACACTCCACCGAGCCCAACCAAAGGCACCACATTGTCATCACCGCAGAAGACCAAGAAGGCGGCCAATCCGCGCCGGTCGCTACACCGATATGGACGGACCGATTTGACTGGGCCGAGGCCGTCATCTACCACGCTCTGATCGATCGGGTGGCCAACGGAAACACCGACAATGACGGCAGCGCCAATACAACACATGCCATCACCGACTGGGCCGGCGGAGACATTGCAGGGCTCCACGCAAGCCTCCCGTTTTTGGGCGACTTGGGCATCAATACACTGTGGCTGTCCAACCCTCAATCCGCACCCAGCGACGCGTGGCCCGGTGACTGCAATGCAACCTACTCGGGCTACCACGGCTTCTGGCCCACAGACTACGACAAAGTCGATCCTCACCTCGGTGACGTCGATGCGCTGGATGCGCTCATCGAAGCCGCCCATAACCGCGGGATGCGGGTCATCATGGACTGGGTTGGCAACCATGTCCACGACAACCATCCCAGCGCAGCCGATGACGATCGCTTTCACCCTACAGCAGTGTGCAACGACCGCGGCGGTGATGGTGTGAGCAACTGGGATCGGATTCCTGAGGAGTGCTGGTTCACCAACTACCTCCCCGACTGGGACCACAGCCAAGCAGCGGTGGCGCACACCGTGGTGGACATGGCCCTCGAGTGGGCCCGTGATCGAAAGCTGGATGGGTTGCGCGTTGACGCAGCCAAGCACATGTCAAAGGCCGTGCTGTTCAACCTGCGCAGCACCCTCGATGCGAACCTCTCTCCACCCGGTTCCGGCTTCGAGTTTATTCTCATCGGTGAAACCTTTGACGGCGCCGATGCAATCAATGCCTCCATTGGTCCGCACCTGCTTCATGGGCAATTCGACTTCCCGCTGTACTGGACGATCCGAGACGCATTCGTCTACGACACGGTGTCTGTTGCCGATGCCGTCAATCAAGCGGCCGCAGTCGCCGACATCTACCCGGGTGGCCAGATGTCGACCTTCCTCGGCAACCTCGATGTGGGCCGATTTTTGACCGATCGGCACGAGGGTTCGATGAATGTTTGCCCGGACGGCGAACTCCGTCAAGCAGGGTGGCCTGAAGAATCAGAGGCCTATGATCGGCTCCGATTGGCTTGGACGCTCCTGTTCACGCAACCCGGCATGCCCATGGTGTACTACGGCGATGAGTTTGGGATCCCCGGTTACGGCGATCCCGACAACCGCCAACCGCTGTGGTGGCATGACATCAATACCGCGGCAGGCTCCGTGGCCGACGTCGCCTCCACTCTCGCCTCCGGCCCGGCTCGAGTGGTCGACACCCTTCGACGCCTGACCGCGGCCCGAGCCGCTCATCCCGCTCTCCGAGGCGGCAGTCAGGAGAACTTCTGGATTGACGGTGACGGACTGGTCGGAACCGTTCACACGCTCGATGATGATGCCGCAATCGTCGTGCTCAATCGCAATGCCACCGAGGCATCGCTCGACAACTCGCTGTCGTACTTCGACCTGCCCGAGGGCACATGGGTCGACCTCTTGTCCGACGAGCGATTCGAAAGCGACGGCGACCGAATCCGCTTCTCCGTTCCCCCAAACACTCCCCGCGTCCTCGTACTGGAACCGTAATCCCCATGCATCGAATCTTACTCTGCCTCTTTATGGCGGCCTGCGCAGCCGAGCAGTACACCTCGGTCTACGCTGTGTCCGACCGCGCTCCAAGCTTGTCCGCCGACTCCATCGAAGCCCTTGACCACATGGGCCCAACCATGGTGGACGGGGGCGTCAACTTCGCCGTCTACTCCGAAAATGCCGAGCGGCTTGAGTTGCTCATTTTCGAGGATCCCGAAAGCACGCTTCCAACCCAAAGCATTGAGATGAACCGAATTGGGAACGTATGGAACGTCTTTGTTGAGGGGGTAGGCATTGGGACCCACTACGGCTACATCGCGTGGGGACCCAACTGGGAATACGACCCGGATTGGATTCCGGGTTCGACAGCTGGATTTCGATCGGATGTCGACCGCTACGGGAATCGCTTCAATCCAAACAAGCTGTTGACGGATCCGTGGTCAAAGGCCATTCACCGGGACCACGACTGGTCAAAAGGCTCCGTAGCCTCCGGTCCAAAGCGAGCTGAGTCGACCTATGCAGCCAGTTCCAAGAGTGTCGTCGTCCAGTCCGAGTATGAGTGGTCCGACCACGAGTCGACATGGCGAGAAGGCCGAGCCAACAACTCGCTTGAAGGTCACGACTGGCGAGACCTCGTGATGTACGAAGTCCATCCCAAGGGATTCACTCAAAACCCCGCGTCGGGCGTAGACCACCCGGGAACCTTCCGCGGAGTCGGTGAGATGGCCCCGTATCTTGCCGACCTCGGAATTAACGCCATCGAGTTGATGCCCGTTCACGAAAAACCGCTGGACGGGGGCTACTGGGGGTACAACTCCTTGAGCTTCTTCGCCCTCGAGCACAGCTTCTCAGCATCGGTGCAGTCCACAGGACGGGTGGACGGCGTGATTGATGAGTTCAAATGGATGGTCGACCAGCTGCACCAGCATGGAATCGAGGTGATCGTCGACGTGGTGTACAACCACACTGGCGAAGGCGGATTGTGGCGAGAGCGCCTGTTCTTTGAGACCTACGAAGAAGCGGAGTCTTTCAACTTTGACCCCAAGGAGGTTGCCGGACTCTACAACTTCCGTGGCCTCGACAACGCTTCGTGGTACGCCCTCAGCCCAGACGGGCAGACCTACTGGAACAACACCGGAGTCGGAAACCAGCTTCGCCCAAACCACACTCCAGGACGGCGAATCATCATGGATTCGCTCCACTTCATGGTCGAAGAGCTTCACGTCGATGGATTTCGATTCGACCTCGCCGGAATTCTCGGAGAGAAGGACCTCGACTACAACACCCCCACCCCTGTGGCGACGACCATCGTTCAAGACATCGCCGATGATCCCGTCATGCGCGCCCACAATGTGCGCCTGATTTCCGAACCGTGGACCGCCAGCGGTACCGGCCCTGGAATCGGAGGCTTTCCAATGAGCCAAGAAGACTCCAGCTTCGGATGGGCCGAGTGGAACGCCCACTTCCGCGACTGGTGGCGAGCATTTGCGAATCACTGCAACTGGTTGGATGGCCATATGGTTTGCCACGGATGGGATTCGCCCGCGACACCCGCCTTCGTGCTGAACTCAACCGAGGGAATCGACGGTGGGTCCGCCATGACGGGCAGCGAGTCCGTCTACGGTGACGAGGGCCGGGCTCCGGTACACAGCGTCAACTTCGTGACCGTTCATGACGGGTTCACGCTGTACGACCTGTTTTCGTACCACGACAAGCAAAACGAGTGCGGTTTACTCAATCCGAAATGCTGCGACGATCCCCTCAGCGTCTGGTGCGACACGCAATCGGGCGAGGAACACAACCGCTCCTACGACTGGGGCAATGAGGCCATGAAGCGCCAGCAAATGCGCAACCTCTTTGTCGCCATGATGATCAGCCAAGGCACGCCGCTGATGCTGGGCGGAGACGAGTGGATGCGAACCCAGTATGGAAACAACAACGCCTACTCTACCTGGGCGGATAACGAGTGGAACTGGTTCCGATGGGGCGAATGGCGGAATGTAACTGCACCCCATCGGCATCGAATGCACGACTTTGTACGCGATCTGATCTCGTTTCGGCTCGACCGAATCGAACGCCTAAACCCGGGTGAGTATGGGGCTGCGGCGATCGCATGGAAGAACGCATCAAACATCGACATGGCGGGTGATGAGTGGGGCCGCAACCGCCACGTCATGCTCCATCACTACGGTGAAGCCGACACGCCCGAGTTGGTCACGCTCATCAACTTCGAGTCGGGATCGGTGAACTTCACACTGCCAGAAGACCTCGACTGGGGTCGCGTGATCGACACGCAGTCGTGGTTTGATACGCCTGCGGATGCAAGCGAGAGCGGCGGATTTTTGAGCGAAGACAGCACCCGTGACCCGTACATTTCTTGGAACATCGAGACTGTCGATCCCGAACTCACCGGTGCGAGCTACGACGTGCAGCCCTTCAGCATCGTCGTCCTGGAGGCACAATGAAAACCCGATGGATGATGATCGGGCTGGGACTTGGCTTGACCAGCGACTCGGCCTTCGCGGGAGCGCGGGTCGGCGGGTACGCCCGAGTGATGGCTCGACCCGACCTCCAAGGCGGCACCGGCCGTCTCGGATACTGGAACCTGTATGGACGACTGCTCAACGAGGGTCCCTACGCCGCACTCGACTTTGATTATGACGTTCTTGAGCCCGATGGCGATGCCCCTTGGACCACGATTCACATGCGAGTCGAAGGCGGCAGCATCGAAGGTGCCGACATGGGCAACGGTGGGCTCGACCAATTTCGAATGTCTCAACTGTACATTGAAGCCGGCAACGTAATTGTTCCCAATGTCGCTTGGCAAGTCGGAACGCTGGAGCGAACCATGGGGGACTTGGGCCTGTACGACATGCGCCCCGCCACCGTTTTCTTCAACACAGTGGGGCTCAGTGGGACACTCCGGAACGGCCCCTTCGAGCTCACCGTCGGTGGCGGTGACTCTGGATACAGTCTCCGCCGCGATCGCTACCACCCGGTATGGACCGGCGGCGGTGCAATGCGTTTGGGGTTGGGTCGTCATGTTCAAATTGGGCTTGGTGGAGAATGGTCGATGGAGTTCGGCACTCCCGGGCACCGATACGCTGCATATGACACACCCAATGTGGACTATGAAGACTGGATTCGCGGAGAGGTCATCGAGCAGTTCCGCTCCGATCGACCGATCGAGGCAGACCAGTTCTCTGACCCCATCGCTGGTGATGCTCAATCGGGTCACGCATTCGCTTACCTCGGCTTCGGTGGACTCGGGCCCCTAAAATGGAACAGCACCACCGTACGCTTCGAGCGTCTTCACCCCGAGGCGCCCAGCCATGAGGAATACAACGGGGAATCCGAAGACATTCATGTCACCTCGCTGACCGATGAGCGCACAGTTTTGTTTGTGGGCAACGAAGCACACCTCGAGTTGATTCCTCAGCGACTTGATGTCGCATGGGGAGCCTTGTACGGACAGCATGTGGACGCCGACAACACCGTGGCCCCATCCGACCACAACCGGTGGTACGCATCCACAGTGTTACGAATGCAGGTGGCGACAACCCGCACCCTCGCCGTCCTGTTGGAGAGCAGCATCGCGCAGGAAGTGTCCACACAGGGAAACCAATTCCGAGAGCATCAAGACTCCATTTTCGCCAACACGGATGGAGTCCCCGACACACGCGGTCTCGAAAACGGAGACACCGACACACGGATTACGTGGCAAGGGAAGGGGGGGCTCGTGTTCAACCCCATGGGCCCGGGCATCTTCTCTCGGCCCAGCCTTCGTTTGCTCTACGGAGCTCAACACTCCAACGAGAACAATGCATTCTCGAATCACTTCGTCACGACGCTGGACCAATACAACGAGTTCGGAACCGTCGAACAGCATTGGCACCACGTGCTCGCTCTGGAGGCTGAAGCATGGTTTTAATCGCGCTCCTTTTTGCCTGCGCTGCCCCGAAGATCGCCCCCGAGTCGGTGATTGCAGTGCAGACCGTTTTCGTCACCCCCGCTGCCTCCGAGACGGCCGCTGTGAGCGGCCTGATCGAAGAGGCCCTCGCCGCGGACAACGTCCAGTCGACCTCCGTCCCGACAGACGCCGCTTGGGCTGCACTCGGCACCAGCGGACATCGGTCTGCTTGGCTGGTGCAGCAAAGCGGTGGATCCCTCACCTTGCTGATCGAGGCCGAAGCCCGTCGACGAGCCACCCTCGGAGGGCGCTTTCAGTGGGAAGTCGAGGCCACTGTGGTTGTGGCGAAAGAAGGACTTCCAGAGTTGACCCAGACAAAAATCATGCGCGTAACGCTTCCCCACGCTCACCAAGATGAGACCGATGCCCTGACATCTGCAGCACCCCGAATCGGACAGGTGGCTGCCACGCTGGTTCGTCAATTCAGCGGGACCGACGGGTGATTGCTTGGCTGTGGACTTTGGGCGCTGTTGCTGCGCCGATGGACAGCATCTACCTGATCATGGTGGATCGCTTCGCCAACGGGGACACAACGAACGATCGCGGTGTCGCGCCCACGGACCCGAAGGCGTGGTACGGCGGAGACATCGCCGGAATTCAGTCCCAACTCGACTTCATTGAGCAGTTGGGCGTCAGCACCCTGTGGTTGACCCCGGTGACCCGCAGCCGTACCGATCCCATCGGTGAGCACCCCTCATGGCACGGATATTGGGTCGCCGACGGACGAGACGTCGACCCCCGTTTTGGAACGCTGAATGAACTAAAAGCGCTGGAGGACAACCTCAATCAGCGCGGAATGAGCCTCATGATGGACATCGTCCTCAATCACGTGGGTCCCGACACACCCCTCACCACGGCTCGTCCTGATTGGTTCCGCACCAACGGCGATGTACTGGACTGGACCGACGATGTGCAGCGCCGCACTCACGATGTTCATGGACTGCCAGACCTCGATCACAGCAAGCCCGAGGTGATCACGCACCTCATTGATGACGGCCGACACTGGATCCGCGCCGTCCAACCCGCAGCCATTCGTGTGGATGCCGTCCGTCACCTTGATGTTCCATTTCTCAACCAATGGATCGCAGCGATGCAATCTGTGACAAGTGAACCCCTGGCTTTTGCCGGGGAGATCTTCGATGGAAATGCGGCAGCGATCGCTGCAGAGGTGAAGGCGACTGGACTGACTCACAGCTTTGACTTTCCGCTCTACTACGCAATCACAGAAGGATTTTGCGAGTCAGGCGATCTTCGTAAGATACCGGCTGCCCTCACACAGGACCGCCTGTATCCCGACGGTCACCAGTGGATCACCTTCCTCGACAACCACGATACCGCTCGTATTGCCACAGTATGCGGTGATAAAACCCAAGCGTCGATTGCCTTGCTCATGAGCCTCCGAGGTATACCATCCGTCACATGGGGAACCACTCAGGGCCTACAGGGGACGTCTGAAATTGAGGCCCGCGGTGCCATGGCTTTCGAACAAACTCCACTCCATCAGTTCATTGCCGACCGGCTCGATGAGCGCCGCTCTTTCCCATCACTCACGAAGGGACAGACCGAGTGGCTGACCGTGCAGCCCGATCGGGTCTCCTTCGCCCGCGTGACCGAAAACGAGGCGATTATTGCCTCGGTCGGACCGTCCAGTGAGCGCCCAACCCTACCCGCTGATGCAGGAAACCCAACATGGCTGAAGTTGCCCGATACCGGCATCCACCGGTGGCTCCTTACACCGGAACCTGGGACCAACTTTGGCGCTTGGACCGAACGCCTAAAGTCAGCATTTCTGACCACGAAGACCGTCACTCTGCAGACGGCAGGCGCGTCATACATCTCGGGGAGTGACCCGGCAGTGGGCGCATGGAATGCGGCTGACGCGGTGGGCCCTGGAAAAGCCGTGGTGGCCCTTCCAACAGGCGGTGTGGTGGCCCTCAAGAGCCTCAAACAAACAGAGGATGGGCGCCCTGTGTGGTCCGCCCATCCCGATACGTTTGTGATTGTCGATGAAATCAATGAAGATGAACCGGTGGTGATCAATCCATGAGGTCCGCCTCGAGGCTGACCTCCACCATCTCGACACTGATTTCGTCCATCGGCAGTTCCGCGTCAGCAACATGCGTCATGATGGGCAGGTAAATCGTGGCCCCGACCGAAAGGTGGTCGAGCGATGCATCGCCGTTGAATGCCGCCAAAACCCAAGACGGAACGCCCGCAATATCCTTGGCGATGGCCCACGCTGTGTCGCCGGTCCGAACCGTGTAGCCCTCGATTCCTGCGAGACCGCCATTGGCCGCGAGGTAGCGCTCTAATCGCAACTCGAGCGCTCCGTTACGCGAGGACTCAAAGGACTCTCTGTCGGCGATGGGGATCGCCAAGATCTGACCCGGTACCAGTGGCGCTGTGATTTCAATGGCATTCAGCGCCGCAATTTCCTCGACGGATGCGTCGGACCACCGACTGAGCCGGTCCAGCGACTCGCCGGCCCTCACCGTCACTGCGATGACGTCCTCCATTGCCTCCGAGGGAGTTGAGGTCTCCGCTTTCCGCAGTGGCTGCACGGAGGTCATATCGACCGCATTGGACCCTTCGGTCTCAACCGCGGTGTCGTGTTCAACGGATGCGGCAAGCCCTGAGCCCCCCGACAAGGGGGAATCAGGCGGTTGTTGGGCGACTGGTTTGGGGTCAAACGCACTTCGCTGTGCGGGCTGAGAGCATCCAACGGTTGCAATCAAAAGAGTAAATGCGTGCTTCATGACTTCCTCCAAGTGTGTGATGTTGATGCACATCCAACCTCTTCGCAATCGCTGTGCCAAAATTTATAAATTACTAATATTACTAATTAATATTGGTTTTAAGACGGCTTTTTGAATCGTCCTCGCTGCGGTTTGATCTACAAATCCACGATTCCTCGTTACGGTTGACAGCACGGAGGTATCCACCATGGCCAGCGGAAGTGCAAAAGCCGTCTATGCAGCAATCGGCGCAAATTCTGTGATCACAGTGACGAAGCTCACTGCCTTTGCTTACACCGGGTCTGGAGCCATGCTGTCCGAAGGCATACACTCCGCTGCCGATGTCTTGAATCAGACCTTGCTCGCGCTCGGAATCAAGAAAGCAAAGAAGGGGGCAGACGAAGACCACCCCTATGGCTACGGCCGCGACGCCTTTGTTTGGGCGATGATCAGCGCCGTCGGGATCTTTTTCTTGGGGTGTGGTTTCACGCTGTACCACGGAATTCATTCGTTGATGCACCCGGAGGCCCCTGAGAAAATCCACATTGCTGCGGGTGTCCTCTTGTTCTCATTCGTGCTTGAGATGTGGACGCTCTGGGTGGCCTACAAAGCCGTAAAACAGTCTGCTGAGGAACTGAACATTTCGTTCCGTCAGTACCTCAAAGAGGGACCGGATCCGATGGCTGTGGCCGTCCTTCTGGAGGATGCCGCTGCGGTCACTGGCGTCATGCTGGCAGGCGCCAGCATTGGACTGTACGTAATTACTGGCAACCCAATATGGGACGCAATCGGTTCGATCATCATCGCCCTGCTCCTCGGTGCAGTCGCGATTTTCTTGGTCGTAAAGAACCGTAAGGCTCTGCTGGGCCAAACGGTCGCACCCAACCAACAGGCCGGTGTCATGAGTGTTTTGGCCTCCGCGACTGCCGTCGAGTCTGTGCACGACGTCAAAGCCACCGTAATGAGCGCTGACAGCTTCCGATTCAAGGCTGAGGTGGACTTTGATGGACGGGCCATCGCGGCATCGTGGCTGGCATCGCAAGACATTCAGTCACTGTATGCGGAGGCATCTGCGGATGCTGCCGCATTTGAATCCTTTCTCGTTCAATTCGGTGAACAGATGACGGACGCTCTTGGAGAAGAGATTGATCGCCTTGAGCAGGCCATCCAAAAGGCAGTTCCCGCCGCCAAACACGTTGACTTGGAGTCAGACTGATGCACACCGCTCTCGATGAAGCCGCGATTCACACTCATCTTTCCACGTTGGCGCCACCCTGGACCTTGAATGCGTCCGGACACCTGAGCGCTGGATACGCATTCGCAACCTTCAGACACGCCCTGACCTTCGCCAATGCGGTCGGAGACCTTGCCGACCAAGCCGACCATCACCCTGACCTTCATGTTGGCTGGGGGCGCTGCACGGTGGAACTGTGGACTCACGATGCGGGTGGGCTGACCGCAGCAGACTTTGCATTGGCCCGAGCAATTTCCGAGTGCTACGACGCCTTGCCGTAGACTTCTGCGACAATTTTTCGGACCCGTGCGGGACTGACTGCGGGCTGCCCAGACACGGAGTATGCCCACGCCAGATTGCCAAGACAACGATGAACGGCGTCGGCCTTCGCGTAGCCCAATCGGCGCATTAACTGCGCGCGCGTGCGCACATCGAGTTCCGTCGATGTGCGACGTTCGCTCTCATTACCCGCCGGTGCGGTGTCTTCGTTTTCGTCCATCCAGCAAAAAGGCATTGGTCCGTCCTCCGCACTCATCCTCACCCATACACCCAATCGTTGCAAACACGACAGTCCATGTCTCCCATAAATCAGTTAGAAGGTTCGCGATTCAGGGTAAACCATGACTGCAACTGATACTCTCGCCTCCATGTTCATCTTCAAGGGTGTGCCAAAGGCGGCACTGCAGGAAATCTGTTCAATGGCTCCTCCGGTCAGTTTCAAGCCCGGTGTGACCGTCTTTAATCAAGGAGATGAATCAGATGTCGCACTGCTGCTGATCGATGGAAAGCTGGGTGTCGAGGTCTCGAGTGCTGGGCAGCACCGTGAAGTCGGACAAATCAATGTGGGTGAGATTGTTGGGGAAACCGCTCTTTTTGCCCGCGGTGGAAAGCGCAGCGCAACCGTTCGGGCCCTGCAGAGCAGTCAATGCCTCCTCATCAATCGGGATTTGCTAAACAATGCCGCCAAGAACGACGCCTTGATTGCGATCGAGCGCCACCTCCTCGCAACTCTCGCTCGACGCATCCGACGAACCAACCAAGAAACCGCAAAGCTCTGGAAAGAATTCGGAATGCAAGAGGCCCCTTCCGCTGCGTCTTCCGGATTTGTGACCAAGCTTAAGAAACTCTTTGGAGGTGGCTGATGCAGCGCATTTCTCCCGCAGATGCCGACCGACTTGCCAAGCGGATCGTTTCTCACCATTCATTCCCTGGAGCAAGCCACGCCGCGATCGAGCGCGTTCTGAACCACGGTGAGTTGCAGCATTTCGACCACGGGACAACCCTCTGTGGGGAAAGTCAGCCTGGCAACGAACTCTTCTTCCTCGTCCGGGGAAACATCACCGTTCTCCGTAAGGGCGGCGATGGAACCGATCGGGTCATCAGCGATATGACATGCCCCAACGTATTCGGACACATGTCGGTCATCGACGGATCGGTTCGGTCCGCGACCTGCAGAGCCAACGGACCGGTTGAGGTTGTGGTTCTTCCCAGACAAATTGTCGACCGCCTGATCAGCGAGGGCTCGGTGGCCGGGGTGGCCCTGCGTCGCCTTCTGATTGCGAGTCTCTGTGACCAGCTCTCCCATGCCAATGGCTTTGTGCGTAAACTCGTACTCGACCACTCGGGTCTACCCAATACGCCGACAACACCCACCCCATCGACATCCAAGGAATCGCCTCCCTCATCCCACGATGAGAGCCTTCGGACCCTGACGGCCAAGCTCGGCGGTTGGGACACGAATCTGCAGGACTTGGACGAACTTGAGAAAGAAGTCGAGTTCGTAATGGATGAAGATCAAAAGCGAACCCTCGACGCGCGCTACCGGAGCTAAGCCCAACTCAGCCGCAATGAACCGAGTCGCCGATGGCTATTACGCCGCCATCGAGTACCGTCATGTATACCCCCCGAATTCGATGGTTCTCCGCCGCCATCACGAACGCAGCATGGCCAAATCGAGCCCGAAATCGGTCGCATGGAACATGAGGCGTTGAACTGACACGCAACACCGCCCCTCCAATCTGAACGCGACAGCCCTCCGGAAGTGCCCGCTCGCGAATGTCCAAATCGGTGAATAGATTGTCGCCGAATAACGCAATGGACTGCTGGTTGGCGATGCGCGCGGCCACATGCACGTTCATCATCGACACTTGGTCGCCTCGATGCGCCTTGCCTGCCGACCAGCGGTCCCCAAGGAGCCCTCCGGTTGTCGACAACTCCGCGGTCGCTGGCTGGCTTCGCCCTCCTTCCGCGCGCCGAAGGACAATGGCCTCGAGGCATCCTGCAGGGGTTGCAAACAAGTCTTCGGCCTCACCCAAGGCGACCAAAAGTTCCTCGCGATCCAGATGCCGTTTCGGGTCTCCAACCAACGCTGCATCCCCAAACGGCACCCGAGCCCACACTCTCGTTGTCTCACTCACGACACGACCCCACCGCCGCAGGGTAGCACCCATAGAACCGCTGCACCACAGCCTCCGATGGAATGATGAACCTCGATTCCGGGTTTGACTGGTCTGAATATCTACCCATTATTTCGACTCCGCTGGGGCGTGATTCACCAAACACCTGCTCTCCGCCTCGTTCCGTCGCCCCCGAAGCTTGCAGTGCAGCGGCCAATCTGACACCATTCGACCGTTCATGTACTTCACATCACACGGCACCCCGTTAAGCGAAAGACAAGTACCCGGAGTTTCCGAGTGTCCAACTCACTGAAAAAGTCGCTGACCCTCTACGATGTGTTCGCGATCAGCACAGGAGCCATGTTCAGTTCGGGGTTCTTCCTGTTGCCCGGGATTGCGGCCGCCCAAACGGGTCCATCGGTAATTCTTGCCTATTTTGTCGCGGGCATCATGATCATACCGGCAATGCTGAGCAAGGCCGAGTTGACAGCAGCGATGCCCAAGGCAGGCGGAAGCTACTACTTTATCGAGCGGGCCATGGGACCCCTGATCGGAACGATCGGGGGTCTGGGCACTTGGCTTTCCCTCGTCTTCAAAACCGCGTTCGCGCTCATCGGGATGGGTGCGTACCTCGCAATCTTTGTTGAGCTTCCGGTCAAGCCGCTCGCCATCGGCTTGACCATCGCCTTTATGGCTCTCAATGTGGTCGGCGCAAAAGAGTCCAGCGGCCTTCAGCGCATCCTCGTTACCGTCCTGTTGGCGGTCTTGGGGTTCTTCATTGCCCAAGGACTTTATTTTGTCGCCGGTCGGCCGGAGGCTACCCAAACGCTCAGCGAGATGGGGCCCTTCTTCCGATCGGGTGTTGAAGGCTTTATGGGAACCGTCGGACTGGTGTTCGTCTCGTATGCGGGACTCACAAAAGTCTCCAGTGTCGCTGAAGAGGTCGAAAATCCTGACCGTGTAATTCCACTGGGGATGCTGCTGTCGATCGCTGTGGCCACCACTGTCTACTGCATCGGTGTCGCCGTGATGATGTGGGTTCTCGAACCTCAAGCCTTCCAGAGCGATCTCACCCCGGTCGCGAGCGCAGCACAGGTTCTGTTTGACTGGATGCCCGAGGGCGTTGGCGTGGGCCTCGCCGTCGCGGCAGCGGTGGCTGCGTTCGCATCCACTGGGAACGCCGGTATCATGTCTGCATCGCGGTATCCGCTGGCCATGGCGCGCGACCGTCTCGTTCCTCGAGTCTTCACCCACATCGGACGATTCTCGACACCGACGATGGGCATCTTGGCGACCGGAGTGCTCATGGTGCTCACCATCGTATTCGTAGATGTCTCAACGGTGGCCAAGCTTGGAAGTGCGTTCCAGCTTGTCATCTTCGGGCTCATCAACCTGTGCGTGATTGTGATGCGGGAGAGCCAACTCAAGTACTATCACCCGGGTTTCCGGTCGCCGTTTTACCCTTGGGTTCAGATCGCTGGAATGATCATTCCGGTGTGGCTCATCTCTGAAATGGGTTGGCTGCCCTCTCTCATGAGCACAATCCTCGTGGTTCTGTGCATCGCCTGGTATCACTTTTTCGCACGCGGACGGGTCGAGCGATACGGCGCGGTGCACCACGTATTCGAGCGACTGGGTCGGGTTCGCAGCGTGTCGGTTGACAAAGAACTGCGAACGATCTTGGGCGAAAAGGGACTCCGCGAAGAAGACCTGTACGAAGAAGTCATCGCCGGAGCACCGGTGCTCGACTACACCAAGCACATGAGCTTCGAGAACATCGTCCGCGACGTGTGCTCTCAAATCGGCAAGGCAGAAGGCATCGACGAGGAAGAACTTTACGATGGCTTTGTCTTGGAGTCACGCGCCGGACTCATGCCGCTCGACCACGGAATCGCCGCTCCCAACATGCGCCACCACGACGTTGCGCACCCAAGAATGGTGCTGGTCCGATCGAAAAAAGGCATCGAAATCGATCTCTCCGAGTCCTTCGGTCACCTCGAACTGGACGAGCCAGTACGCGCTTTCGTGTTCTTGGTGAGCCCAGAACGCCACCTCGGCCCCCATCTGCGAAGTGTCGCTCAGATTGTGACGACCATCGATGCGCCTGATTTTCTCGAGCGGTGGATTGCCTGCGAGACCGACGAAGAAATGCGCGCACTTCTCCTTCGCGATGAACGGTTTTTGCAGGTCACAGTGCACAAAGATGGCACAGGCGATGAACTGGTCGGTAGCCGACTCCGTGACCCAAACTTTCCGGCTGGAGTGCTCGTCGCTCTGGTTCATCGGGACGACACCTCATTCGTACCGACCGGCGACGAGATCATTCAGGAGGGGGACCGACTGACGATCATCGGCAACCCCGGCACGGTTGAAGGCCTGCGTCGGCACTTCGAAGACGAACCGGACAAACCACAGGAATAGAACTCTGGCCGCTGCAGAGGTTCAGTGCGTCCCTGTGGAGCCAAACCCCGACTCCCCTCGTTCGGTGTCATCGAGGTCTACTGTTGGTTCAACGGAAAGCTGTGGAGCCGGTGCGAGGACCATCTGGGCAATCCGCATTCCGCGCTCGATCGCTATCGGTTCCGGTCCAAGGTTGATCAGGAGGACTTTGAGTTCGCCGCGGTAGTCCGAGTCTATTGTCCCGGGAGCATTCGGAATGCTGAGGCCTTGGCGCAAAGCCAACCCAGATCGGGGACGTATCTGACCCTCCCACCCATGCGGAATGGCGATGCGTAGACCCGTTGGAACCGCTCGGCGCTCCATCGGTGCCAGCGTGAAGGCTTCCGCCGCGCGTAGGTCGAGCCCAGCAGAGCCGGGAGTTGCATATGCAGGAAGGTCCAAGCCCTCCCCATGGGGGAGCACTTGGACCTTCAGAGGCGGAAGCCCAGTCATCCCTTCTACAGGGTGGCTTCGAGGGCTTCTTTGCGGCTGAGACGAATCTTTCCGCTGCGCTTGTCGATGTCGATCACGCGAACCAACACTTCGTCGCCTTCGGTCACCACATCCGTTGTTTGCTCAACGCGTTCGTTGGCCAAGTGGCTGATGTGCACCAAGCCTTCCGTTCCCGGGAAGATCTCGATGAAGGCACCGAAGTCCACTGTCCGCTTCACAACGCCCAAGTACAGCTTTCCGATTTCGGCTTCTTGGGTGAGCTCGCGAATCATGCCAAGCGCCTTGTTGGTGGCGTCTGCATCCGAGCTGGCGATGAGCACGGTACCGTCGTCTTCGACTGTAATCCGAACGCCGCACTCTTCTTGCATGCCCCGAATCGTCCGACCACCAGGGCCGATGATGTCCCGAATCTTGTCTTGCTTGACCTTAAGCTTGGTGATTCGAGGAGCATTCGCAGCGATGTCTTCGCGTGGCTCGCTGATGGACTTCGCCATCTCGTCGAGAATGTGAATCCGGCCTTCACGGGCTTGCCCAAGGGCCTTGGCCATGATTTCCCGGCTCACCGAGTCGATCTTGGTGTCCATCTGGAACGCAGTGATTCCATTCCGGGTACCGGTGACCTTGAAGTCCATGTCGCCCAAATGATCTTCATCACCAAGGATGTCGGAGAGGACTGCGAAGTCATCGCCTTCCTTGATGAGGCCCATTGCAATACCGGCAACTGGTGCCTTGAGGGGAACACCGGCATCCATCAGCGCAAGGGTCGAACCGCAGACGGTCGCCATGGAGCTGGATCCGTTGGATTCAAGCACATCCGAACAGCAACGAAGAACATACGGGAAGTCCTCTTGCTTTGGAAGCACAGGAATGAGACTGCGGTGAGCCAAGTTTCCGTGCCCAATCTCGCGACGCTTTGGACCGCGAAGCATGCGCGCTTCACCGGTGCAGAACGGCGGGAAGTTGTAGGTCAACATCCACCGACGGAATTCAGTTTGTGAACCCGCAAAGTCGATGCGCTGTGAGTCCATTTCCATGCCGAGAGCCGCGGTCACGAAGGTCTGGGTTTCTCCCCGCGTGAACAGAGCAGAACCATGGGACTTGGCAGCGACGCTGACTCGAGAGTCGATGAACCGAATTTCGTCCGTGGCGCGACCGTCAATGCGACGACGCTCGCCGAGGACTTGCTTCCGCATCACCTTACCGACCATCTTGTCCCACGCTTCCTTGGCGTCGTTGGTCTTGGCTTCGATCACATCTTCATCGGTTTCACCGTCGAGCATCGACTCGATGACCGCATTGCGAGCAGCCTTCAGTTGCTCCTTTCGCTCGTGCTTTCCGGTGATGGCCATTGCCGCGACGAGGCTATCGGTACCGTTGGCTTCGACATAGGCGAGAACATCAGCGTCGAGTTCAGGCGCAGGAGGAACCTCTGCCTTCTCCACACCGGCGATGTCACGAAGTTCATTGATGGCACCGATGATCTTCTTGATCTCGGAGTGCGCGTGATCCATCGCGTCCATCATCTGGTCTTCAGACATTTCATTGGCGCCGCCTTCCACCATGCACACGGCGTCTTCTGTACCGGCAACGACAAGGTTCATGTCGGCCGTTTCCATCTGAGCGCGGCTGGGGTTTACAACCAACTCACCATCGATGGACGACACTCGAACACCAGCGATGGCCCGTTGAAGGGGTGCGTTCGAGATGTGAAGGGCTGCGGATGCTCCGCACATGGCGAGCGTGTCGGTGTCGGTGGTCTCATCGTAAGACAAGACGGTCGCAATCACCTGTGTCTCGTTGCGGTATTGCTTTGGAAACTGTGGGCGGATGGGGCGGTCGATCATGCGAGCGATCAATGTCTCGCGTTCGTTCGAGCGTCCTTCGCGCTTGAAGTAGTTCCCGGGGATCGAGCCGTAGGCCCCGTTCCGGTCTTGGTATTCGCAGGTCAAGGGCAGGAAGTCGAACCGGGCAGGGCCACCGGTAACGGCGGTCACAAGCACGGAGGAATCACCCACGCGAACGATGACGGAACCGTCGGCTTGCTTAGCCATAAGGCCCGTCTCAAAGGTCATAGTGGTCCCGCCGATTTCGACGGATACGGATTTGGTTTCCATTTGGTTCTCCAAATGCACGGGCGCATCGCATGGCCGTCCATTTGGCCACTGCTCCCGCTGTGTTTTTTTGGGGGTGCGCGCACACGCGCGCGCCGCAATCAGGGACAGGTCTCAGGCTTCAAAACGCGACCGAGACTCCGTAGACCTGCGAAGATTGAATGATTCCAGCGCATTCAAGCTGCGAAGACCTGCGGGATCCGGCTGTCCAAAGACGTTGACCGATTGCGGGTATTGTAAAGAACAAAGAAAAACGGGCGACTGTATAGCCGCCCGTTTGGAACTAACGCCGAAGGCCGAGGCTCTTGATGAGCGCCTTGTAGCGATCCTCATCGTTCGTCCGCAGGTATTTCAGCAGACGGCGACGGCGACCAACCAACTTGAGCAGACCACGACGGCTGTGGTGGTCTTTTTTGTGGGTCTTGAAGTGGCCGTTGAGGTAGTTGATGCGCTCAGTAAGAAGCGCGACCTGAACCTCTGGTGAACCCGTGTCACCCTCGTGGGTGGCGTAGGTTGTCATCAGTTCTTGCTTGCGTTCAGCAGTCATTGCCATTTTGATGTCTCCTTCATTTTCGCCTCAGCAGGTGACCGCCGGATGGCATACCGGGGGGTGCCGCTTGAGACGCTGACAGCCGCTTATGGCCCGTTGTGTTCGACTCGTCAAGAGATTGGGAACACTTGATCGCCCTAAATTGCCATTCCGTAGATTCCATACAGCAGCATCTTGGGGCTGATGGTGCGCAAATCGATGAACTGCTTCTTGAGCTGACGGGGCCGCATGTAGAATCGCCGGGTGGCCCAAGACTGCATCTTCACCAGCGTGGATGGATCGTAGCCATGGGGGTGGTAGATCAAGCGATCGGGGTCAGGATTGAACGTGGTGTAGTTCTCCCAGTCATCTCGAAACAGGTCTTTCTGCCATCGGTCCTCGAATAGCTTTGAACCCGGAAACGGCACGGTGATGGCAAACTTGGCGAAGTCAAGGTCGAGGTCAACGGCGAACTCCACGGTTTCTTTGGTCATCTCCGGCGTCTCTCCGGGCATGCCAATCATGAACAGGCCGACGGTTTGAATCCCGGCGTTGCGTGCATTGTCGACACCAACGCGGACTTTCTCGGTCGTGATCCGCTTGTTCACATTCCCCAGCAAAAGATCCACGCCCGACTCGATGCCCATCAACACACGTCGGCATCCACCGTCGTACATCATCTGACAGGTCTCGGGATCGAGTCGATCCGCCCGTGTTTCGCTCAGCCACTGACACTTTTTATCCAAGCCGCGGGCGACCAGCTCTGTGGTGAAGGGCTCCAAGTCCCGCTTAACCAACGGAAAGATGGGATCGATGAACCCGATTTGCTTCACCCCAAATCGGTCCACCAGATACTCATACTCGTCCACAATCTTGACCGGATCGCGACGACGGTACACCTTTCCTCCGGTGTGAATCAGCGAGCAGTAGTCGCACCGATACGGACATCCTCGAGACCCCGATATGGTCAATACTGGCTTTGCAAAATCGGCAAACGGCAAGAGGCCATACTTGTGGTACGGAAACAGGTGCCACGCCGGGTATGGAAGCGAATCCAAGTCTTGGTTGATCGCCCGCGCCTTGTTGGTGACAACGCCATCATCCGACCGCCAAGTCAACCCATCGATGGCGGAAAAATCAGTCTCGTTGCTCGCCAAGGCATCGACCAGTTCATTGATCGTGATCTCACCATCCCCATGAACGGCGAAATCAGCGTCTCGTGACACAACAATTTCCCGTCCAAAGACATCCGCATGCACACCGCCCCAGACGATCTTTGTCTCGGGGAGGCGAACCCTGAGCCGTGAACTGATGGCCGAGCAAACCGGTGCCGACGGCGTCAAGACCGTCATGCCGATCAGGTCAGGACGGAATCGCTCCGACTTCTCTGCAACTTGGTCCACATCGAGGCGTTCCGCAAACATGTCGATGACGCGAACATGGCAGCCATGCTGTTCGAGCGCCGCCGCGATGTAGGCCAAGCCAATGCACGGCATGGGCTCAAGCAAGCCCGAGAACCGACCCAACTTGGCGAGGTTCATCGCCGGATTGATCAACAGAACGCGCATTCGGTCTCTTCTCCCACCTTCACTGTACCTCATTGCTTGGGAAAACGATTGCCGTCTTCTTCGGAAATGTGGTCCGGCAGCCGCGCGATGTCCTTTCGCGTGAGGTACTGAAAAAATACAGGATGGGCCTGAGTGAGCCCCCACTTTCGTTGATGCTGTACGGAGTGGTGATCATAAGCCGCTGCCACGGTAGCCTGTGCACCTTCAAACATTGGAGTGAAGGTGATGGATGGACCCACAAAATTTCGACTTGGTACCATCGCAGCTGGGCGCAAGCCGAGGATTGACTCCGGCGACATCTCGCGGACTTCGGTCCGTCCCGAGGCATCAATCACGGGCCCCCCGTAGTGGTACGCAATGGACCCTGCGCTGTGCAAGACGACCGGCTGCGGAGAACTAAATCGCCACTTTAAGAAGCGAGCCATCGCCTGGGATTCCTTCAGCGCAATCCGCCGCTCTCTGGCCACACCTTCTACCGAGGCACGAGGACGGGCAACGTCAATGACGACCAACAGCAACGCCGTGATGACCACCGCCCGGCCCCGGCGAATGTTCATCATGGTGTGCGTGCTGAGCCAACAAAACGCCACAACCGCCGGTAAAAAACGGTCCGCGCCAGGCGCAACATCCCCTGAACCCGTGATGCCCCGAAACAGCCACACCAAGGCACACCACCCGGCCACACGCGTTGCCGGATGACCAAAGGTCGTGGAGCCCACACCGAACACGCCAAGGGTCAGGAGGACGGGCATGGCTCCCGCAAGCACAACCAGCCGTTGTGGAGTGATAATCTGGAGGTCGACTGCGAGCGCTGTTGGAAACTCAAGTCCCAGCAAAAGTCCGCCCATCACCTGCACGGCACCCGCAACCGATACGGACCAAATCATCCTGCGATCGGCAGCCACTGCGCCAAGCGATGCCGCCAACCCAAACGGTCCGCAGAGAGCGAGTCCACCAACCGCAATCGTGGGCAACACACGGCCCTTCGGCGTATCCAGCGGGTGTCTGATGGTCATCAAGACCAAAGCCGTCCACATTGCTAACCATGCGTCATTGGTCCCCGAACGCGCGGCGATAAGGAGCGGACTCGAAGCCGCGAAGGCGACAACTGGGAGCAGGCATCGCCCAAAATCGAGCCGGCGAATTGCATCTGCGAACAACACGGTCACACAGAGTCCCGCCGCCAACACACCCAAGACCGGCAGCGCTTTCACGGGCTCCACACCGATACCGTGCAGTCCCGTCAGGACGGACACCCATAGCGAATCGAGAAACCCCATGGTCGCCGCATCTTGGCCGGGTAGACGGCCCGATCGACCCCATGAGAACGAAAAGGCGTAACGAACGGGGACAAAGGCCCGATCGACCCACATCGAGGTTCCCGACCACGCCTGAGCGGACACTGCCGCCCCCACTGCGCTTCCAGCCCCCCATGCGAGGAGTGGGCGGCGAAGACTCGGAGTCAAGAGACCCCCATCACCAAGTCAGCAACGCTCAGTCCATCGAGGACCTGTTCCATTGGAATGTACGACTCCGCTCCATCAAGGATCGATGCCGTCGCTGCCAGTTGGTCGACCTGAAACAGTCCTTCCGTCGGCTCAAGTTCAACTTCCTCACCATCAAGAAAGATTTGCCGCGCCTGTTGACGAACAATTCCGCAGTCGAATTCGAGCACCATCTCGAGGTTTCGCTCCAACCCTTCTTCCATGCGGCAATCAAGACCAATGGTGACCCCATCCGGGTACACCAGTTGCACCGCGAGGTTGCTGGGCGTGCAACGCTCAACTTCAACGTCTTCCGGCACGCCAACCGCATCAATAATGCGCTGAAAGCGAGCGATATTTGCGTGGGCTGGCGATGTCGCCCGGGGCCGAGCCCCGCCCCAAAATCGAACATTGCCACCCAACAAGGTTTTTCCGACCGCGAAATTTCGAATCCACCGCGCCGCAGGCGTCAGCAACTCAATGTGCTCGACGTGGAGAACTCGGTCCCGAGCCACGGAAAGCGCGAATAAACTGGATGCTTCCCCGGCCGATGCGGCAACAGGAAACTCGCACACGACGTGGCGATGGGTGGACAAAGCAATGTGAACTTGACTGGCGTGAAAGTTGTCTGGAGAACAAATGGCCACCGCGTCGACGTGCTGAAGCATTTCTTCAAACGAGGAGAAGCTCTCAAGATCAACGGACTCCGGCGATCCGCGCCAGCCTCCGACCAACTCGGCTCTTGGGTCGGCCCGGATTGCGCGAACGCGAGCGCGACCGGCAAGCCCAACACCCAGTACGCCCCATCGAACCTTCATCATTGATCGCACCTCTATCCGTTGGCAGATAACATGGGCTCCACAGGAGTCAGCCTTGAGAGCAATAGTAATCGGTGGCGGAATCATGGGGCTCTGCTCTGCGCTCGCACTGCAACAGACAGGGCATCGAGTCACCGTCTACGAACAGGGCAGCATACCGAACCCGATGGGATCGAGTGTCGACCATCACCGCCTCATCCGTCATCCCTACGGACCGTTGACGGGGTATGCGATGATGATCAACTCCGCCTTCAAGGCTTGGGGTCGCCTATGGAGCCAACTGGGTCAAACCCTGTTTCACGCCACCGGAACCCTCGTCACTGCAAGCGACGACACGGCGTGGGTCGATCAATCGTTGAGCGATATGAACGCACTTGGGATTCGTGTCGAGGCGCTCTCCGCCGATGGAATCCGCCACCGAGCACCCATGATTCGTGCAGATGGTTTTGAGAAGGCCGCGTGGATTGACTCGGGAGGCGTGCTGTTCGCCGAGCCGATCGTGGCCGCGATCGCACGGCACCTCGTCCTCTCCGGGGTGACCGTGAACACCAACACCCCGGTTGTCGACATCGATCCGGTGCGCGGCTCCGTGACCCTCGCGGATGGAACACGCGCCCGTGCTGAAATCGTGATCGTGGCCTGCGGTCCGTGGGTGAGAGAACTGGTTCCATCCATCATGGGTCGCGTCAAGCCCAGCCGACAAGTTGTGGCCTACCTCGAACCGCCACCCCACCTCGCTGACGCGTGGAGGACGGCGCCCATGATTCTCGACATCCACGGGGCGGGGGGCATTTATGCAGTCCCTCCTGTAGGCGGAACCGGCCTCAAAGTCGGCGATCACACGTTCTCGCGCAAGGGCCATCCGAGTCGAAAACGAGAGGTGAAGCCTGGCGAAGCCGAACGGCTATTCGAGGCATGCCGGTCACGATTTTTGGAACTCGATGCGTACCGTATTGCTCACGCAAAGACCTGCTTCTACACCGTCGAAGCCGATGAGCGATTCATTCTGGAGAAGCAGGATCGCGCTGTCATCGTGACGGGATTCTCGGGGCACGGGTTCAAATTTGGAGCCCTAATGGGTGAGATCGTGGCCGGACTTACCAATGAACGTCTCACCCCCACCGAAGCGACCGAGCTTGCCGCAGGGCGGATAGCCGACCGGAAACGCATCGAGGCGCTCACCAGCCTTTGTTCGGATTGAAGCGGCGCCGATCTCGTTTGGTGGGTCGAGGCCCTTTTCGACCCTTTCGGCTGCCCCGGTCGAACGTTGGGTCCCCCGGAACCCGTCCGGTGGGAGGGGGTGGCGGCGTGTGGTCAACATACAATGTGACCGCAACCTTGGCCGGACCCCGCTTGTCTGCCAATCCAGCAACCTCGAGGACACGCGGCCCGCCCGGGGTCAACACCTCAATGGTGTCCCCCACGACCACATTTTTGCTCGACTTGGACGTCTCTCCATTGATCGCGACATGCCCTCCCGTGCAGGCATCGGATGCCATCGAGCGCGTCTTGAACATTCGCGCCGCCCACAACCATTTATCGACCCGAACTTTTTCCATGGCTTTCCGTCACAATTGGCTGAAGCATGGTAACCAACTGGCATGAAATTTCGCTTCTACTATGACGTTGTGTGTCCTTATGCCTACTTGGCGAGCCTGCGTGTCGAGGCCATGGCTGAGCGAACGCGAGCCCAGATCGAGTGGTGCCCAATCCTGCTGGGTGGTCTGTACCGGCATCACGAAACGGCGGACATCCCCGCGGAATCATGGGCGGAATCCAAGGTGGCGATCGGTGCAGCAGACCTCCTTCGTGAAGCGAGCGGTCACGGGGCACCCTTTTCTCCGAACCCCCTTCACCCCCAGCGCACCGTGTCCGCAATGAGGCTCCTGACCTTGGCGCAGGGCTCCACTCGCATTGCGCTGACCAAGGCGCTGTACACGGCCTACTGGGTAGACGGCAAAGATCTCAATGACGAGATCGTGTTGAACCAACTGGCTGAGCAGCACGGGCTCACCATGGACGCTGCCCGATCACAGACCACCAAAGATCAGCTGCGCGCGGCCACCGCCAGTGCAGCAGCCAAAGGGGTCTTTGGCGTTCCCACGTTTGAGATCGAGGGAGAACTATGGTGGGGGCAAGACCGCATGCACCTCGTCGAACGAGCCCTCGGGGGAACGGACCACTACATGCCGCTGGTGACGAACCCAACGGTCAAGCGCATTGAATTTTTCCATGACTTCTCGAGTCCATATTCGTACATCGGCGCCATGCAGATGAACAGACTCGCCGCCGAGTGGGGTGTTGAAATCGATTGGAAACCCATGCTCTTGGGTGCCCTCTTTCATACGATTGGAACCCCCAACATTCCGATTTTCAGTTTTGGCGAAGCGCGAAGAGCTTACTTGATGAAGGACTTGCTGGACTGGGCCACGTGGTGGGGCATTGACTTCAACTTCAGTCCGCACTTCCCGATTCGCTCCGTCATGGCCTGCAGAGTGGCGATCATCGACCCCAACACAACCGAGTCCATGTACGCTGCGGCATGGGTGGACGGGGTCGATCTCAACGATGCGGATGCATTGATTCGTTTGCTCAACGATGCCGGATTCGACGGCGAAGCCCTCGTTGATGGGACCCAAGATCCCGCCATCAAGGCCGTCCTCCGTGCCAACACAGAGCGCGCCGCAGCAATCGGCGCCTGCGGTGCGCCGACCGTCGCTGTGGGGAACACCGTATTTTGGGGACAAGACCGCCTCAATCGTGTCGCTGAATCCCTGTGAACGGTGCTTAGGCGCCGACCACCATTGCTTGCAGCTCCCGTATGAGATCCCGAATTTCGGCAGCCCGCTCAAACTCGAGTTTTGAAGCGGCGGTCTTCATCTGCTTGCGAAGGCGTTTGATCTCTTGCTCTGGGTCGGTGTCTTTGCGGCGCGCTACCTGCTGAGCCACCGAGGTGTTCTTGGCCACATTCAAACTGCCTGCGCGAAGAAGATCGTCGAGGGGCGACTCCACTGCCTTCTTGATGGTTTCTGGTGTGATGCCATGCTCCTCGTTGTATGCCGCTTGCTTGGCGCGTCGACGCGCCGTCTCATCCATCGCTGCAGCCATGGAGTCAGTTGTTCGTTCCGCATAGAGGATGACGCGACCGTGCACGTTACGGGCCGCGCGACCCATGGTCTGAATGAGGCTGGTCCGGTTGCGAAGAAACCCCTCTTTGTCCGCATCGAGAATCGCAACCAACGCGACTTCAGGGATGTCCAGACCCTCGCGCAGCAAGTTGATTCCGACCAACACGTCAAACTCGCCCTGCCGAAGATCGCGAATGATCTCCATGCGTTCGAGGGTGTCGATGTCGGAATGGAGATACCGAACCTTGATGCCGAGGTCGCGGTAATAGTCGGTCAACTCTTGTGCCATTCGCTTCGTGAGGACCGTGACCAACGCACGCTCCCCGCGTTCCGCAATGCCCCGCAACTCCGCAAGCAAATCGTCCACTTGATGATCGATGGGGCGGACCTCTACAGTCGGGTCCAGCAACCCAGTAGGTCGGATAATTTGTTCCACCACCACACCTTCGGCACGCTCAAGTTCATGGTCCCTCGGTGTGGCGGACACATAGACAACTTGATGGAGCATGCTTTCGAACTCCTCAAATTTGAGCGGCCGATTATCGAGCGCAGATGGCAGACGAAATCCGTGGTCAACAAGGGTTTCTTTCCGGCTTCGGTCGCCCTTGAACATGCCACCGATCTGGGGGACACTGACGTGACTCTCATCGATCAACATCAACCACTCGGACGGGAAGAATTCGATCAGCGTCGGAGGCGGTTCCCCTGGTTCCCGGCCAGAGAGGTGACGGCTGTAGTTTTCAATGCCCTTGCACCGACCGGTCTCTCGAATCAACTCAAGGTCAAACGCCGTGCGTTCTTCCAGCCGCTGCGCCTCGAGCAGCTTGCCAAAGGAATTCAACTCATACAGGCAGTCTTTGAGTTCCATATCGATGGCATGCAGCGCCCGATCCATCTGGTCTTTTGGCGTCACGTAGTGGCTTGCCGGGTAGATCGCGACGGTCTCCAGCTCCTGCAGACGCTGTCCTCGAAGCGGATCCACTATGCTGATGCGCTCCACCTCATCGCCAAACAACTCGATCCGAATCGCCACCTCGTCTTCCGAGGCCGGAAAGACTTCGACTACATCGCCGCGGACCCGAAACGTACCCCGATGAAAGTCATGGTCGTTCCTCGAATACAGAATCTCTACAAGCGCGCGGAGAAGCTTGCTCCGTGGCCACTCTTGGCCAACATCGATCCGAACCAACATTCCATCGTAGGCTTCTTTGGAGCCGAGGCCGTAGATGCAGCTCACAGAGCTCACGATGATGACATCTTTCCGCTCGAGCAACGACTTCGTTGCCCGATGGCGAAGCTTATCGATGTGCTCGTTGATCAGCAGGTCTTTCTGGATGTACGTGTCGGTCGAGGGAACGTATGCTTCCGGCTGGTAGTAATCGTAGTAGCTGACAAAATACTCAACCGCATTGTTGGGAAACAGACCCTTCAGTTCGCCGTACAACTGGGCAGCGAGAGTTTTATTGTGGCTGAGCACAAGGGTTGGCTTGTCGGCGTGCGCAATCAAGTGCGCCATGGTGAAGGTCTTTCCCGTGCCGGTGGCGCCGAGCAAAACTTGATGGTGCACGCCTTGGTCGAGCCCCGAGCACAATTGAGCGATGGCTTGGGGCTGGTCGCCCGCGGGCGTGTATTGGGAAACCAAGTCAAACCGACCCATTCAGCTTCTCCGAGGGCTGTTGATTGCCACCACTACGCAGAGAACTCCCAGTCCCATGAGGCCGAAGAACTTGGATTCTTGCAGCACCCAATGGAAATTCGGGACCGATTGTTGGAGGGGGCGGAGCCAGTACAGCGGCCACGCAGTGAAAAAATACGACGCCATGCCGAATCCCCAACCCCAACGGCCCAGTCGACCTTCCATCAGTGCCGTTCCGACCACAACTGCCGGAAACATCGCCATCACCAAGTGATGCTCATAGGTGTAAACGGGCGTCACCAATAGCAAGACTGTCAGCGCACCGAATACGGCAGCGGTTCCGAGGCGGTCACGGGACCTGCGCGCAACCCAAACAATGGGAACCAATAACGCCAGCGTACAGGCCTTTGCTGCCCGGCCCGCGGCCAAAGAGAGCGTATGTGCATCGGGACCGGGCCACAGCTGATTGAACAAGTCCGGTATTGAATGGTTCGCCGGCAACCCGATTCGAACCGTCAGTCCATGGTAGTTCCCTGTTGAGAAGCCTGGAAGGACCTCGGTATAGAACCGTATCTGTGTCGCCGCATCAATCCATGGGAGCGCCATCAGTGTCGAAATGACCGCCACCGCCACCGCCATCGCAATGGGGCGAATGGCACCCCGGGCGGCCCATCCGGCAAGGTACAACGCAGGCGACATCTTTGCCATGGCAGCCACGCCAACCAGCGCCCCGTTCTTGAGCCACAGTCCGGCCACAGCAGCCGCCAAGACCATCAAGTTGGCTTGACCCATCTTGGCATTGTCAGTGATTGGGGTGAAGGTCAACAACAAGGCCCCCAGAATCACCCAAGGGGCCCGGAACCACCGGCGAAACATCGCTAGACACAGCAACACCAACCCTTGATTCAGCCAGAACCACACCCGATAGCTTGTGGGCAAGTCAAAGGTAGGAGACCACATGACAGAGAGCAGAAACGGCGGCGGATAGAAATAGGGATGCACACTTTTCCGCGTCCCTTCTGTCCGCGCCCGTTTTGAGAGCCGCTTTGTGGCATACGGGTCGCCACCGTCGAGAACCTCAGCGGCCGCGTAATGGTAGGTCGCAAAGTCTCGTCCGTGCTTGGCGTTGCGAACCTTGGTCCACGCGGGCGTCACGCTTACGCCCACATAGGCCAATAAGACTGCAAACAATAGCATCAGACTCGGACGTCGCATGAGCCCCCTTATCAAACCAAGATTCGAGAAAACGACACTTCCATAATTTCCTCAGCCTCCGCATCCACCAACAGCACACGGTGAGGATCAAAGGCGAGTCGATACTCCAGCAACTGGCGACGCGTCGGCGGAAACAACGGATCCGTTGCTTTCTCTCCAGTTTTCACCTCTGCAATGAATCGCTCGCCATCGCGTTCGACCAGAAGATCGGCTCGGATCTCGAATTCTTCTTCCTCGCCATCCACCTCCATCCACCAGATGCAGCGAACTTGCCTGTCGAGAATCTCAAATCCCGCATCCTCGAGAACGCGCTCGGCGTGTCGCTCACCGGCCCCTGCACGTTGCGCCCGCGCCACGGCTCGGCGGTGGCCCCGACGCACCAATCGTCGAAGCTTTAGCCACAACCACGCAATGCCGATGCAAAGGGCGACAATGATCCATAGTTCAGGTGACACGGTGGGCATCCAACGACCTAACGCTTCAGTGTTACAACGGCGCCATGAACCCTTCCCGCGCAATTGGCATCTTGGTTCCAACCCATGGGTCCAAACCCTCGGCGTCGCCCGAACAGCGCCCCATCGGGCGCGCTGCACTGATGCTGGCTGAGGAAGGTATCGATGTGATTTTCGGTGACCGACTCCGAAACGGTCACATCAGCGGATTCCGTGTCCGTCCTGGCCAATGGGAGGCCGCTGTCGATGTTCCGTTGAACGGAATTCACGATCGCTTCCCAAGCCAACTCCGGTCGGTACGATTCAATGAACTCATGAACGAGCGAAATGGCGTCCCCATGGCGAATCCACTGGCGTTCACGCTGTGGTGCCGAGACAAACTGACTTGCCAGCGCGATCTTGAAGACATCGGAATAACGATGCCCACCGTCACGGGAGACCCAGACCGATTTGAAGCATCGCTCGCTGAATGGTCTCACGGGTTTTTGAAACCGCGATACGGCGCGCTTGGAATCGGAGTTCATCGAGCATCCCTTGGCGATGAACTGCCGCACCACCTCGAGGGGGTCGTTCCCGGACGTCCCGATCCTGCAATTTTGCAGGCAGCCGTCGAGCCCCCTCCTGGCTGGGCGTCTCGCACCGTTCGTGTATTGCTTCAACGCACTGCGGATGGCGGATGGATCCAGGGGTGCCCGGTGGTTCGGCAAAGCCGCTCTGACTTTGTGGCCAATGCAGCCCAAGGAGCGGAGGTCGTCTCGGGAGCCACGGCTCTGACTGATTCATGCCGATCGATGATCCACACCGCCGTCGCAGAGCTTGCCGATGCTTTCGACCAACTTCCGGTAGCGAGGCGCATGGTTGAAGCCGGCATCGATCTGGCGCTCGATCCCAATCTGAAACCCTGGATCATCGAAATCAATTCTCGGCCGCGCGGCCGATTGGAAGTGCTGGCTCGCAGCGATCCTGCTCGTTTTGCCAAGGCACATATCGAAGCGTGCGCTCGACCAATCCGAGTCTTGGCTCACGGGTGGTCTGAGGACTGACCCGGCTCCGAAACGCCCCCGAATGGGGCCGAGCCAGCCCTCATGGTTTAGTCGTCGATCAACACCCGATCGACAACCTGCCGGACCTGCGTTCCCGGGTCCACAAACCGCACCCCTGCAATTTTGTGGCCGGGCGCACAGCCCCGACGAGAGACGTGGCGAACCTCAACAGTCACAACCACGCCTTGGTGTTCAGGAGTTTCCAGCCACACCGTCATTCGGCGACCCACCCACAGGCCGACCAATCGCGGATCGAATTGAACTGCAGCGCCCCCGCTCGACAGATCAATGAGTGTGAAAGGCTGGATGCCCTGATTTGTCATCATCGCCATCCGCAATCCAACGTCGCCACGCACCGGGCGGCGTTCTTGTACGCGAGGTGTCCGTCGCTGGACCATTCGCGGCCTCGACAGTTTCCAGACGCCCGGTTCCGACTGCCCGAGAATCCGCGAGAAAAAAAGCAGTCGATCATCTCGAAAGCGATAGTCCACCCGAACGGACTGTCCAGCCTCAATTCGAGCCACTCGACTGAGTGTTCCGGGACGCCCAACAAAGGCCAGCCCCGTTGGCTGCTCCAAGACGTCGAAACTCCCCGGTACTTGGAGGTAGTTGGAGGTCAGACATGCCGCAGTGACATCGTATGCGATGGTCTGGAGATGCCGCGTTACGGACCGAGCCTTAGTGATGTGGGGAACTGTCAGTGAGTTCATGAACCTTCCGTGCTGCCACATCTGGAAACGGAATGGGCCGCGTCGACCATGAGTAGTCAAGCAAAAAAAATCTCGATTCGGTAGGCTGGATTCATGGTTGGACTTCTCCTGTTCGCTGCAGTCTCGGTTACCAACGGTGAGCCGCGCGTGGTCAAGGGTGATGACGCTATGGCGGTTCATCTGCTATCGGAAGGGCCTCTTGCCGAACGACTGGCGCCCCCGGATGATGCAGAGTGGGCATTGTTTTACGCCGGCGAACAGCGCGGTGATTTGGCCCCCTGCGGGTGCTCAACCCGGCCACGGGGCGGACTGCCACGAGCCGCAACCGTACTCTCAGCGTCGAATGCAAAACTGTTTGTGAATCTGGGAGGATGGCTCGACGGGGGAACTGGACTCGATGGAAACCCGATTCCGGAGGCAGAACTCAAGAATCAGTGGATGATCCGAGGGCTTACACTGGTCGCACCCGCAGCAGTCCACGTGAGCTTCGAAGATCTTCTGGGTCTCCCGCCGATCTTGGGTGACGCACACGCGCTTCCTCTGCTCAGCTCAAACCTGCACGGACCCGGCATCGAGCCGGTCGTGTACGCCAGCCACAACGACTTGCGATTTGCGTTCATTGGCATCTCCCACCCGGGCGCCAAGAACCTCGTCACTCCAAATTATGAGCGACTCGATCCGTATCAGGCTGGGGTCCAAGCGCTCGAGAGCATTCCCGATTCGGTCGATCGCGTTGTGCTGTTGAACCACGGCGCCACGTCGGCCGCTCGACGACTGGCCAAGACCGGACGGATCGACCTCGTGATCGATACACACAAACATCGAAGCCTCGATGCACCTTTCAAGGTCGGCGATGCCATATGGATCCGGTCGCATGAGCGGGGCCTTCGGCTGGGCGAAATTCGCGTCGGTCCATCCGGTGTCACGGACCGAAAAATCGATCTCGACGACTCCATTCCCAGCGATCCCGCGGCGCAGGCCGTGGCCGATGATGCATCCGAAGCAGTCGACGCGCTTCGCAAACGACTATTCGGCCCCTAAAAAACCCAGTAGATACCGATGTGAGGCAGCGGAAGGAACGGCATCTCTGGCACCCATGCTTCCCAAGCACGGACATGCAAGTTGGACGCTTGGTCGTCGACCAACTCTGCCAAATCATCGTCCGCTATGGGGAGAGGGTTTCCGGGCACCACTACATTCACGCCCAGCGCGAGTCGTGCCCGTTCGCCCATCCGAGACACATAGGTTGGGTGAAACTCGCCGTACCAACTGCCCCCGTTGACGATGTTGAGCGGGTGAACCCGTATCACCGTATTCATGCTGCTTTGCTCTGAAAGCTGATGTTCGTAGCCCACCACAATCGGAACCCGTATGCCGTGAAAGATCCAACCGGGTTGGAAATCGTTTTCGCCAATGTCTGTCACCGCATGCCCAAACACCGCTGGCGCGCGTGTGAGGGTCAGCGAATACCACCAGTCACCACCAAAGCCTCGCCGTGGGTCGTACTCACTCGAGAACTGAAACGTCACCTTCAAATGATCGTAAATCGCTCCAGCACCGAGGTTTAATCGCCCTTTCTCGCCCACACGCATCGAGTGCCGAAGCATGGCACCCGCCGAATACGACGGAAACCCCATAGTGGCCCATGGCCACTCGGCCCACACCAGCGGCTCGAGGCTCAACGCAGCGTCGTCCGTCTGCATGACGGCCCACTTCAACTGCGCATTGAACCCAAAGAACTGCCCCACCAAGCGGGTTCGCAGGTCAAGGGTGTCTGTCAGGCCAAAGGAACTCTGACCAAGGCCCAGATGAACTTGAGAATTTCCCGCTCCCACGGTGTGTGCACTCTCGGGCATCTCATGAGCGTTCAACGCCCACGTGGGAAACGACACAAACAGAAAAGTAAGGAACACTACAACACGCATGGCCGTCTCCCGAGAGTGAACGCTACCAGCGAAGCTTTGACTTCGTCAACGGGCATGTAATTGGGTCAGCGCCGTTCAGCCGTCGTCGCCGATCGCCTCGACGGGGCAGTTCTCCAGTGCTTCGTAGCACTCTTCGAGTTCGTCCTCGGAGTCGGGCTGCTTGTAACAAATGTCGTGATCTTCATCGTCGCTCATTCGGAAGTTGTTGGGCGCAGCATCCCCGCACACCGAGCATAAGATGCACTCTTTGTCGACATAGAACGAGACTGTCTGACCATTGATGGTGACACTCCCACCGATGTTGTCTTCCCATTTCTCTTCTTTCTCGGCCAACTTGGTCTCCAACCGAACCGATATGCTCCGTTCGCCTTTCGATTGTTACCCAGACGGCATTCCATTGGCAACATGATAGACCGATCCTATGGCCATTCTAAAAGTAGCTCGCATGGGTAATCCGGTCCTCCGCCGGGTTGCCGACCCCATACCTCCAGACGAAATTTCCAGTGCCCCAGTCCAGCGATTGATCCGGGACATGCTGGACACGGTCATCGAATACGACGGGGTTGGACTCGCCGCACCGCAGGTCCACCAGAGCGTTCGCATTGTGTTGCTGACCTTCGACCCGGAGGAGGGATTTGAGGTCTGGATCAACCCTGTGTTGACTCCCACCACGGATGAGACTGCGGTCAACACAGAGGGATGTTTGAGCATTCCGGGCCTTCGCGGCGAGGTGCGGCGCCCCGCTGGCGTTCATGTGACGGGCTACGACCATTTGGGAAATCAGTTTGAACGCGAACTCGATGGATTTCCTGCGGTGGTGGCCCAGCATGAATGCGATCACTTGGATGGCGTGCTCTACGTCGACAAGGTCGACCACCACAGCCTCAGCTTCCTTGAGGAGTGGCGCCGATTCCGGACGACGGAGGATCAAGATTGATGGGGTGGTTGGCACAACTCATGGGGACTGACCCCGATTCGCAGGTTGCCAAGGCCCAGAAGTTCATCGACTTGGGTGAATTTCACGAAGCCCGATGGCTCCTCAAAGCACTTGACCACCCGAAGGCGCCAGACCTTCTGCGCGTGGCGCGAAACGGTTTAGTGGAAGCCAATCTTGAAGAGGGTCGGGCTCGGTACAGCGCGGGCGATCGTGCGGGGGCGGAAGAACACCTCGCACTGGCGCGCGAGTTTGGAGCAACTGCTGAAGAGTTGCGCGCTGCGCGACGCTCTGGACGCGAAAACATGCCCAAACCGAAGCCAAAACCGGTTCAGGCCGACACCAAACCTGCTGGCGACGACCCGATTTGGTCCCTTCCACCGGATGACCCTCGACTGCGCTTCGCGCTCCTGATCGAGCGGTACCCGGAACACCTTCGAGAGCGAATGCTGGCGCTGGGCGCCGAATTCGCAGCTGCAGCGATGTTGACGGAGAACGGTCAACCAAAGCAAGCCCTCCACGCCCTAAAGGCTTTCACCGGAGTGGACGATGTGGCCCGGTTCGAACGCGCCAAGGCTGCAATCGCAGCCGAAGAACTTCCTGCGGCCGCAAGCGAGTTGTTGAGCTTTGGCGACACCGTTGGCCACCAAGTGATCGGCTCCTCGCACACTGCAGTCATGTTGGTGCAGACGTTGGTTCGCATCGGGCGAGCCGAGGAAGCGCTCACCCGAATTGAACCCGAAGTCGCATCCAGTTCGAGTCCTGCGGAGCGTGTCATGCTCGCGAGCGCAGAGGCGCAATTGTTGTTTATGGTCGGGCGGATCGACGAAGCGGACACCAAGACAACCGCGCTGCTCCGTGAGTCCAGTCGGGACATGGGCTTGGTGAAATTACTGGCTCGCATCCGCATCCGAAAGGGCAACCGCATCAACGCGATGCAGCTGCTGGAGGATGGCTTGAACCGCTGCTGCTCGGCCCCCGGAAAATGCGGGTCTCAACCGCTCGACCTTGAGGCCATACGGTTGTTGCTGATTCTGTACCTTGAGGATCGCTTGGAACCCAAGCGTGTCCGGGAGCTAATGGCGGACTTGAAGGCCAACCGCAAGCAAACCGTATGGGATGACGGATACATCGCAGCCTTGATGGATCGAAACGATGCTCAACCCTCGCTGAACAACCGCATCGATACTTTGGCAAAAGCACTTGGACCCAACGATCCTCGCCACGAAACGTTGAGGCGAGCCTTCGGCGATTAGGGTCGTGTCCGACTTCGGGCAAGCATTCCCTGACGGGCTTCGAGTTCCCGGTGGGACCATTCCTCAAAGAACCGCTCTTGACGCGCGGCGTCGAGATTGCCGCCGCCAACTTGGCCGCGAACACGCTCTGTGACTCGCTGAAGGATGCACGCGGCGGCCACGGAGACATTGAGTGATTCCGTCAGTCCGTGCATGGGAACACACACGGCGCCATCGCACAACTCCCGGGCTCGTTCGCTCACCCCGGTGAGTTCAGCGCCCATCAAAATCGCAATGTTGCCATCAATGGGGACTGTGTCGGGTGTGAACGATTGGTCCATCAAGTCTGCAATAAAGATCGAAAACCCCCGTTCACGCAGGGCTGCGACGGCGTCATCGGTCGAAGTCCACCGGTGCAGCTCCAGCCACCGCTCTGAGCCACGCGCAGCGCCTTTGCTGGTTTTGAAAGCCTTTGTGACAAGGTGCACCTCGTGAACCCCAAAGCACTCGCAACTGCGAAGAATTGCCGATGCATTGTGGCGCCGATGCACCGCCTCCAAGACCACGACAACCGATCCCAGCCTGTGGGACAGCATGTGCCGCACGCGGGCTCGCCGATCGTCGCTGATGCTCACCGCTTGTACAGCGTGAGCCGCGCACCAGCATAGGGCACAGACAGTGTCGACTGGGTCAGCATGTAGGGCAGATTTGAGCCGCCCTCCGTGATGTCCATGCGCATCAGGCCATCGCGTGTGGCCCAATGCCCCTGCGTCACCGTCTCTTTGTCTTCCACGATCGACTGAACCCGAAGTTCCCCGTTGCTTTCGAAGAAGAACGTCAGCTTGGTGGTGAGCCCGCGCATTTTCGCGCTGCCTTCCCACTTTCCGACCACAGCTGCATCTTGCACCCATGGGCTTTGTGTGGTCTTGGTTCCCCAGCCTTCTCCGCCTTTATTGAGGCTATCCACCTCACCCCATGGCGTTCCATCTTGGCCAGCTCCAAGCACTTCCACCTTGCCCCACTGCACGCCTGTGGGGGTGGGCTGGAGAGATTGCAAGAGCGCATCGGGGTCCAGACTCACCACATGGTCAGGACCCGCAATAACGGCCCACCACATCGCCACAGTCGGCTCTGCCCAGTACAGCTTGGCGCGTCCCAAGTGCTCGGGTCCAACGAGGTTAATGTGGCCATTCGGCTCGATACCGAAGCGCTCAATCGCGATTCCTTTTTTGAGCAGCGATGCCACCACTTCTTCGGGAAGCCCCTTCGCTCGCTCGAGCCGGAACTCGAGGACCTGCCCCTTCTCGGGATGGTCGGGGTCGAGAACCGCCGCATCAGAACCAATGGCAGTCCATCCAATCGGAGGGGTCAAGGCGAGGCTGTTCGACGAGGTCAAGGTCGCAAACAGACAGACAAAGGATAGAAATAATCGTTTCATGGCAGCCTGAAGGTATCACGTTGTGGGTCGTCAACGCCCGCATGGAGTCATAGTAGGCATGCATGAAACGGATGCTGAAGGATTGGGCTGTAGCCCTGTCGCTTGGAATTGTTGTCTTTTTGGGAATTCAGTGGCTGCAGCCAAAGCCACAAATTCCCGAGATTGCGCCCGACTTTACGGTGCAAACGCTCGAAGGCGATGCCATTACGCTCAGTGAATTGAGAGGGTCACCCGTTGTGATCAACTTCTGGGCGACGTGGTGCGGTCCATGCCGTCAAGAAGTCCCCGCATTTTCGGCCTTTGCCAAGGCCCACCCAGAGATTCCCGTACTCGGTCTCTCAGTTGACGACGGCCCCATCTCTCGCGTCAAGCGCATCGTAAAGGAGTGGTCCATTGCCTACCCCGTCGCCGTCGTCGGTGAGGCACTGCAAGCGCAATACGACATCTCCACGCTTCCCACCACCGTTGTGCTCGATGAAAATGGAAAAGTGACGCGGGTCCATGTGGGTGTGATGTCCGAATCTCAACTGGCCCGAGCGGTGCGCTAAGCGAGCGGGAAAAAATCCTCATCGAAGGACCAATGGCGCACCGGACTTGCCGCTCGCACGGCCAATCCCAATCGATCGAGGTAGTCCGACCGGTCGATCTCCATCGCGCCCATTCGCTCGAGGGTCGGTGTGTGCACCTGAGCATCGATCAACTCAAAACCCCAGCGTTCCAGTTGCCGAACCAGCCAAACCAATGCGATCTTCGAAGCATCGGAGACCGTGCTGAACATGCTCTCGCCCGCAAACATCTTCCCCATTGCAACGCCGTAGAGTCCGCCAACCAGACGGTCATCGAGCCACACCTCGACCGAGTGAGCATGACCCAATTGGTGGAGGTGTATATAGGCCTCTCGCATTGCCATCGTGATCCATGTGCCGTCTTGACCCGGCCGGGGAATCGTCTTGCAGGACTCGATCACCCGCGGAAAGGCAGAATCCATCGTCACGCGCAACTCTCTCTTCCGAAGCGTCTTGCGAAGGCTGCGCCCGACGCGAAGGTCGGTCGGCACCAAGACGCATCGGGGATCGGGGGAAAACCAGAGAATCGGTTGCCCTTCGGAGTACCAAGGAAAAATTCCATTTGCATACGCCAAGCGCAAACGGTCTGGATGCAGGTCGCCGCCCACGCCGAGCAAACCACTGGGCTCGGCAAGACTGGCATGGGGGAAGACGTGTTCTTCCTCGGGAATCCGGTAAACAGGCACGAAGAAAGACTACAAGATCTGACGCTGCCGTGAGTGTTCCACGGGGAACACCTTCCCGGGATACACCCTTTTGATGAACATCACGCTCGACCCTCACCCGCTTCTCGACGCTGCATTTCTGCACACCACATGGCCGACCCCTCTCCGTGAGGTCCAGACTCTCGCGGACTTGGATGCATGGTTTTCGCCGGACGCTGCGCCGCCCATTGATCGTCCCGATACCCTCAAACCGATCGTCCGGGATCTGCTGCGCCACGGAGGCTTCAAGCCAAGCGGTCGGAGCAAGCCCGCCTCGGAGTATCTGGTCGGAGCTGTAAATCGCAACGCAATGGGCAGCATCAATGCCGCGGTCGATTGCTGCAATGTCGCGAGTTTATGGTCCGGGTTGCCCATCAGTGTGGTCGATGCCCAGCGCGGACTCGGTCCTTGGCGAGTTGGCATTGCCGAGCCGGGCACAGAGTACGTGTTCAATCCAACCGGTCAGGTCATCGCCATCGGCGGATTGATCTCTCTCTTTGATTCGATCGGCCCGTGCGGCGGACCGGTCAAGGACTCGCAACGAACCAAGACCGGCGCCGATACAACCGAAACGCTGAGCGTCGTCTGGGGTACCCGTGCATTGGATGGTCGAACCGATTCGGTGACGGCGTGGTACGTCAGCCTAATGGAGTCGCTGGGTGCCTCGGTGAGCCGAATTCACTAGGCCAGAAGCGCCATGAGATCTTCGCGGGTGATCGCGGATGCTTGATCGGCTCCCCCCAAGGCGGCTTCCGCGAGCGCACGTTTTCGTTGCTGTAGCGCAATAATCCGCTCTTCGACCGTGTCTTCCGCGACCAAGCGATACACCAGAACCGGTTTGTCTTGACCAATCCGGTGCGTCCGGTCGGCAGCCTGATCTTCCACTGCCGGGTTCCACCAAGGGTCCACCAAAAAGACATGATCGGCGGCGGTCAGGTTGAGACCCGTCCCGCCGGCCTTGAGGCTGATGAGCATCACGGGCGGGCCATCGTCACCCTGAAAGATGTCGACCATTCCTTGGCGATCCCGCGTTTGTCCATCGAGGCGGATGAACGGAATGTTGGCGGCGTCGAGGTGGGGCTCAATTCGGTCGAGCAAACCGGTCCACTGGGAGAAGACGAGGGACTTATGCCCTTCTGCAATGATGGAAACCAGCGTGTCCACCAACAGGTCGATCTTCGAGGAGCCCTCCGCGTCCTGCCCCGGCACAAGACCGCTGTGGCACGATGCTTGGCGAAGTCGAAGCAGCGCCTCAAGTGCGGCCATTACATTGCCTGAGCCCATCCGCTCAACCATCTTGGTCTGCGTGGCAACCCGAACAGTGTTGTAGACATCTCGTTCAGCTGGCGAGAGTTGACAGCGGAGAACAATCTCCGTGCGCGGCGGCAATTCTGGTGCCACTTCACTCTTGAGCCGCCGCAACACGAAGGGTCGGATCCGCTCGCGAAGGTGTGAGGCAACGCCCGCATCCGCACGGGCG
>DEBL01000171.1:0-24051 GCA_002348535.1 Deltaproteobacteria bacterium UBA2957
CGTCGATTCCGAAACCGTGGAACGCGAAGCGCCACTGATGATCGTCGGAAACTCCCCACCACGCATCCTCACCGATCCGAAAAGCCTCTCTCGGCTCGATGGATTTCGGATTCGAGGGGAGGACCCTGATGGAGGCCCCATCACCTACCATGTCAAAGGGGGGCCTCCGGGCCTGAGCATCGGTGAGAACACGGGCGTTGTTCGCTACAAACCAAGCAAGGACGCGGAGGGCGGTTCCTTTCCCATCACGTTCATTGTCCGCGATCAAGACAAGGCCGAGAGTGAATGGCGACTGAGTGTCTCGGTCAATGCAGGCTCAGAGAGTGCATCGGCAAAAGCCGAACGCGCAAAACGAAAAGAAGCTTGGGAAGCCGAGCAAGCCGAGAAACGAAAACAGCGAGAGGCCGAAGCCGCGTCACAGGGGGAGGACTGATACCATTCGTTGAACCGTCGCTTCGATCGCTGCGGTACCGTCCACCACAATATGGGCGCGCGCACGCGAAGGTTCGACATGACGAACGTGGTTGGGTGCAACCGTGGCGGCATACTGAGCCCGGACGCTTTCTTCCGTTCGACCCCGCTCGCGCAGGTCTCGCGCCAACCGGCGCTCGAAACGGACCGGCTCGGGAGCATCCACGTAAACGGTCAGATCCGCCAATGCTGCCACGCGGGGATCGGCCAAAACGAGGATGCCCTCAACAATGATTAGGGGTTGAGGATCCATCGACTGGACCTCGCTTGTACGAGAGTGGGATGCAAAATCATACACGGGCAAATTTGCCGGTCGACCCGCCTTGAGTTCTGTGACGTCTCTCACCAACCGATCGGTATCGAGGGATGAGGGATGATCAAAATCATGACCCACTGGGTTCGACACATCAAAGTAGTAGCGATCGTGACTGATGTGTGCAGCGCCAGTTCGCTCGACAAGGCGTTGGACAAGGGTCGTCTTTCCGCTTGCGGTACCCCCTGCAATGACCACAATGAATGGGCCGTCAGTACTCATCGGCCACGCCAGCAATCCGAACCACTGCATCCACTGATGCACCGGGCCTCATCTCAACGACAGCGGCATCGAGATGACCGGAAATGCGGCCCGTCTCTTCTACAATGAGCACATCCCGTACGCGAATCTTTCCGTCAATCGTTCCCGAGACAATCGCCCGCGCCACATCGAGTTCGCCGCGCATTCTCCCCTCGGAGCCGACCTCCAGCACATCCTCCGTGTAGAGCCTGCCCTCGAAGTGGCCATCCACCCGAACCCGCCCCTCGAAGGTCAGGTCCCCATCCCAGTGCGTTCCGGGTCCCATCACTGTGAGGGGCGGGTCGGGCTTCTGTCCCTTCATCGTTTATCCCACAGGCGTGTCTGTGCGAGCGAGCCAATCGACCAGCCGCGTCAGATCTTCCTTGGAATGGAAATCAATCAATATTGTGCCGCGATCCCCACGCGCCTTCGTCTCGATTTTGACTTTCGTACCCAACGTCGAGGTCAGCAGCGCTGCAGCGTGGCGATACGCCGCAGGCTTCGCATTGGTCGGGCGCCGGCCGGACATCATTTTCTGAACCAGTCGCTCCGCTCCACGGACCGACAGTTCCTTGGACACAATCTCTGCGAGCGCCTTTCGCATCAAGGCATCATCAGGGAGCGAAAGGAGCGCCTTGGCATGGCCCGCTGAGATTGTGCCGGCCCGCAACTCTGCCAATGCAAACTCTGGCAATCGGAGCAGCCGAATGGCGTTGGCCACAGTGGTGCGATCCTTGCCGACTCGACGCGCGACGTCGCCTTGGGTCAGATTGAAGTCCTCAATCAACCGCTGGTAGGCAAGGGCCGTCTCGAGGGCATCAAGGTCTTCCCGCTGAATGTTCTCTACGAGGGCCAGCAGAAGCTGTGCACTGCTGGAGACCGAATCGTGGACCCATACGGGCACTTCTTCCAGTCCTGCCAACCCCGAGGCTCGGAGTCGCCGCTCCCCCGCAATCAGGATGTAGCCACCTCGATCGTCGTCCGAACGAACCAGCAATGGCGTGATGACGCCGTGTTCAGAGATGGACGAAGCAAGGCTCTCAAGTTCATTGGCGTTGAAGCGCATGCGCGGTTGCTCAGGGTTGGGGCGCACCTGATCGAGAGGCACCATTCTCAACGCACCGCGTTCGCCGGTCACTGCAATTTTGGCCGGACGCCCCGGGGACTCCAAAATGTCTGAGGGAATCAATGCCGCGAGGCCGCGACCCAAACGTGACTGCGTCATGATGCCTCCACGGCATGAAGTTCGATGACCTTCGAATCATCGCCCTCCTCATCTGTTTTTCCGATTCGGGCCAAGAACTCCAAGGCCAAATTGGTGTAGGCCACAGCACCCCGACACAGGGGGTCATAGGCGTGCACGGGCTTGCCGAAACTCGGTGCTTCTCCCAATCGAATGTTCCGGGGAATCTCCGTCGTGAACACTTCTTCTCCGAACACTTCTCTCAGCTGGTCGGCGACATCTCTGCACAAGCGCGTTCGACGATCGACCATGGTTAAGACGATCCCCTCGCGCACGAGTTTACGGTTGAGCCCGCCCTTTTGGATTTGATTCATGGCCCTCAGCAATTCAGAGAGCCCCTCCATTGCGTAGTACTCGGCTTGGACGGGAATCAAGACGCCATTGGATGCCGCCAGCCCATTGATGGTCAACATGTTGAGTGCAGGCGGACAATCAATGATGACGAAATCGTACCCGTCAGCATGAGCGTCAAGCGCTCGCTTGAGGCGATACTCCCGACGGCTGGCTTCGACCAACTCAATTTCCAGACCGATCAGTTCCCGGGTGGCCGGCAACAAATGCAGTCCATCAATGCAGGTCGGCACCGTGGCATCGGGGAGATCGCGAAAGCCAAGCAGAACATCGGCCACACCAATGGTGACCTCTGACTTGGGTACCGACAGGCCCGATGATGCGTTGCCCTGCGGGTCGAGATCGACCAGCAGCACAGTGTGGTCTTCGAG
This sequence comes from Deltaproteobacteria bacterium UBA2957, assembly GCA_002348535.1. Classification (GTDB taxonomy): domain Bacteria; phylum Myxococcota_A; class UBA796; order UBA796; family UBA796; genus UBA796. The sequence goes on from DEBL01000171.1 coordinate 2,990, forward strand.
CGCGAGCGCAGTCGCAAGATTTACAGCGGTGGTGGTCTTTCCGACACCGCCCTTTTGATTCGATACAGCAATGATGCGGGGCATGAGTTCCGGGGAGTGGAGGGGATGAAGAGATGTTCCACAGGACGTGGAACAGTGGGGAACATTCTGGAGATTCGGGTGTGGAACCCGTCCAGCAGGCATCGATGATATCGATTGACTCTTGACCACGCAAGTCCTTTTGAGTGTTTTTCTGTGGCCCCATTGAACGGAACACGGCCATCGTGGAACCCACGGGGAACACGGCCAGCGGGTTCCGGGGAACACGCTTGAACACGTCAACCAAACACGGGAGCTTCGCTCCGATGCCCCAAGCGACGGTGGCTAGTTTCGGGCGAGTGGATGGGTCGGGGCGGCGGATCAACTGACCGATGTCTTGGTTCCACCAACCTCCGTTGGAGAATCCTTGTCGTCCTTAAGCGTCGTGTTGGCCTACACTGACGGCAACACCAAGCTCGAGCCGCGAGGAGCGGAGGATGTCGCTGAATAGACGGATCGTTCACGAGGCCCCATGGATCATCGGGGTGATCGCAGGGCTGATCGGCCTGTGGTGGCGCGGCTATGCATTCGTCCCGCTTCCATATCTCTCCTCCTACGACTGGATGGAGTACGTCCCCAGCGCCTACATGGTGACCCATGGCGTCGACCTCGGAGGCTATGCGACCTGGCGAAATCCGCTCTACCCGGCCATCCTCGGCACGGTCGGCGAGGCCATTGGCTACAACGAAGCAGCATGGCTGATCGCCAGCATCTGCATGGCATTGGTGGTGTTCGGTTCCGGTTTGGGTGCACGGGCTCTGGCGAATCCGTGGGCGGGCTTTATTGCCGCGATCACCGTACCGCTCATCAACCCTTGGGCCGAAGCCAGTCGTTGGGCCACGTTGTATCCAATGTTGACCGCAGCCACGGCGATGACTCTTGCTTCGGGGGCCGCCTACATGCGTTGGCGGTCATCGGGATGGGGCATCACCGCAGCCGCATTTGCAGGTCTCGCTTTTGGCGTTGACTTCCGAGGCGTTGCCCTTCTGGTCGCCGTCGCTGCTTTCGTCGCGGTGGCAAGCGAGCGACGCTTGTGGGTGCTTGCCCTCGTGGGGGCCGTGGGTGCGGCGGGGCCGCTCGTGAACCAGTCCGTCGGAATCAGCCAACAGAAAGAGACCTCAACCGCGGTGGGTACGCAGCGCGCACTCGAAGTTCGCCTCGCCCTCGAGAGCGGAAGCCCTGCCTTGGTTCGTGCGTGCCAAAACGAACCCACAAACGAATCCTACCCATCACCGTCGACCTTGCTGCGCCCCTGCGCATGGGCCTTTGTCGATGACAACCTCGATCGCTTCCACGACCAAGCTCCATTTGGCGTAGGCGTAACCCTCTGGGCCATTCCCCTCGCGTTGCTCAGCGGACGACGAGGACGGCGGGCAAGTCTCGAATCCTTGCTTGTCTTTGGCGCGGGATTCGGGTCCATGTTCTTGATGGCGATCTGGGCACGTCTAAACGTGCATCACTTTGTTCAGTTCGCCGGTCCCGTCGCAATGATTGTGCCTGTCGCGTTGATGAGAAGCCTTGGTTCTCTTCGCTTGGCTCGTTTCCAGTCCATCGCCAGCGCAGCGGTCGGCCTGAGCGCAGCGCTTTGGGTCTGGCATTACAACCCATGGGCCGGAAAGCCCGTCGATGACCTTGCTACAGCCGAACAACATCGACTGCTCGGATGGTTGTTGGAGGGGGTGGAGCTTCACTTCGACCCCGTAAACGGGGACCAACTTCTCGACTGCACGGGGCTCGGTGTCGAGGCGGCCCTCTTGCCAAGAACGCTCCACAGTGGTCACCCAAACTTCCAGCCGTCTGCGACATCGACCCGATGCCAACGCTGGATCTCGTCTCCCCCCGACATCGAAGGACGCGTCTTTCTGATGACCCGCCAAGAGCCGGATTTTAGCGGACCCCCTCGACCGCCTTGGGTCGTGGTTCAGGGATGGGAAGACGGTCCCCGACGGGTGTGGCTGTGGATGCTGGTTGACAGGGGTTCGGGCCGACCGTAGGCTCGATCATGGTCCAGGGCACTATCTCCGTCATTATTCCGGCGCACAACGCTGCTGACACACTCGTGCGGTGCCTGCGTGCCGTGACGGCCCAAGACGATGCGGACTACGAGGTCATCGTGATCGATGACGGGTCCACCGATGCAACCTCCGCAGTGCTGGGCAAGTTCGATGTGGTGCACCTCTCCAACACAACCCAAGCCGGACCGGCAATCAGTCGAAATCGAGGCGCTGATGCCGCTACGGGTGCCTATCTTGTGTTCACGGACGCCGACTGTGTGCCGCCAACGCACTGGCTGAGCGACATCCGAAAATGGCTCGAGGTCGCGCCAGTCGTTGCCGGAACCTACTTTCCCGCACCTTGGCAAGGCGCGCTTGGACGCTTCGCAAATCTCGACTGGTACTTGTACTGGTTTCGCCACATTCCTGCAGAGACCGATTCGTTCTCGATGGGCAATGTGGCCTTCCATCGCGAGGTGTACTTTGACCGGGATCGCCTCGAAGAGCACTTCTTTCATCGGCTCGCAGCGGCAGAAGACACCATTGTGGCGATGACCATCGCCGAACGCTACCGCATCCTCAGTACAGAGCAGATCTGGGTGCTGCACATGCACCGAGAGCGATTGATTCCCTACATTCGAAAGCACATCACTACCGGATATTCTCGGACCCTCTTGTCCCTCGCTTTTCCGCAGAGAAAAGTCTTCGCAGCCCGCGACATTCGGCTCAGCTTCGTCTTCGCCCAACTCGTGTCAACCGTCGCCCTCACCGTCGGCGGATTGGCTGCCATCGCCGGCTTCGGACTATGGATGGGCCTTGTACCGCTCCTCGTGTTCTTGGCGGTTCAAGCACCCTCGTTGCTTCTGATCAGTCGCCGCGAGCGCAGCCCCCTGTTTTGGCTGATGAGTCTCGTCTTGTTCTTTGTCCGCAATGTGGCATGGCTCTTCGGCATGGCGAAGGCCTTGGTGTACGTCCTTCAGTCCCCACCAGAGATGAAGGCTGCTGCGCGATGGCGCGCTCAACATGACCTTAAAGCTGATGAATTTGAAGTCAAAGAAGCGCAAACGGCAGACCCAACCAGCCAAATCGAGCGCGCCAACTCCGAAACAGCGCATTAGCCTGTAGGGGCCGAGGCGAGGAGGCCCCGTGGAAGACGAATACGTTCCAAGCAACCAAGTCCAGATAAAGAAGCTTCATGTGTTCTTGATGGTCGCCATCGCAACGCTTGTGGGTGTTGTAGGCGGCACCGTCAGCAATGAAATGTTCTCCGAACCGGTCGTCATCATGCCGCCACCGGAGGTCATCAAGGAAGAACTCACCGAAGCAGAACTTCGCATGCTCGCTGAAGACCTCTTGGCCACCGAGAGCGAAAAAGCCGATGAGGCCATGAATCGCGTCAAATCGCTTCAGGAAGAATTGGCCGCCAAGGAAGCCGAACTCAACAAGCTTCGCGGCGACAAAGCACAGTCCTCTGAGCGCAAAAGTCGATTGTCGGAGGAAATTTCCTTTCTCCGCGTACAACTCGCCTCTGCCGAAGAGGAACGCGACACCCTCCGGAAGGAACTCAAGCAGACCCTGAAGGAACTCGATTTTCAGGTGGCTCAGTCTCAAAAGTTCAAACGCAAAGCCAAGCGGTACAAGATGGAGTCCACCACAAACTTGTGGAGTGCGTTCCTCGCAAACGCCAAGGTGAACATTTGCGACCGCGGATCACGCAAGCGGCATGCGAAGTGCCATGCAGCTGTAGAGGAAGCGCTCAGCAGCCAAATGCGCAGCCGATTTACCGTGTGCGTGGACACCTATCAGTCCGTTCCCGTCCTCAAGCAGATGGGCAAGTCCGAATCCATTCCCAAGTACTCGGCCCGCCTGAGCAAGGACAACAAGTTCACCAAGAAGGGGTGGTACGTGCTGTTCTGCGACCCGACCTTACCCGAAGCGGGCGATGAGGACCTCAAGGGCGACGATGTTCCAACATGGAAGTCAACCTACGGGGTCAACGAAGAACTGGGCATCGACGACCCCGAACCCGACGCAACCCGCGACCAAGCAGAAGAGCGAGAAGACCCCATCGAGGACGAACTGGATCTCGATGCGATCGACCTCGACTTTGGGGACTGAGCCTCAGGCCCGAACCAACAGGGTTCGCACGCGGGATTGCGGACCCAAGGGGTAGGTATGGGTCTCCTTCACGTCCCAGCCCGGGAACAGAGGAGGAACATCGCCGGACAGCAGCACAGCCCTTCCACCGGGGAGCAACAGCCGAGCCGCATCCTTCAGATACAAGGGCGGCGGTTTGTAGGCTCGACTGATGACTCCGTCAAACCGTAGCTCAATCGACTCGGTTCGACAGTGATGAATCGTCGCGTTTTGAATGCCCGCACCTTGAATCACCGCGCGCAGAAACGCGACTCGTTTTGCCCGACTCTCCACCAAGTGAACTTCTGCATCTGGATTTCGGGCCGCCAATGCAATCCCGGGGAATCCAGCGCCGCTGCCGAGGTCAACCCAGCGTCCCGATACTGGAATCCCATCCACTGCTCGAGCCGCATCCTCGAAATGATGCATCGTATCGCCGGGGCCCACTAAGTTCATCGCACCGCGCCACTTCTCCAGCAACGCACGGTGCTCCAACTCAACTGCGGTCAGCCTCATCCTGCCGTTCGCCGCGCGAGCAACACCGCCAACATATCGATGGCCGCAGGTGTCACGCCCGGAAGCCGCGCCGCCGCACCCAGCGTGGCGGGCTTGGCCGCACGGAGACGCTCCGCCACCTCTGTCGAGATGCCTGGCGCATCAAAGTTCATATCCGAGGGTATGACCACAGACGCCATCTTGCGCGTTCGCTCTGCACGCTGCGCCTCACGGGCGAGATATCCAGCGTACTTAATGTCGGTTTCAACCTGCAGAGCAATCGCGGCACTGACGGTGGGAACGTCATCCAGCAGCGCCTCCAGCGCAGCCCACGACACGGTGGGACGACGCAGCAGCTCCGCGACGGTTAGCGGCTTGCGCGGCACTGCAATCCCCAAGTCTTTGCAGCGATGGGTCACCTCAGCATTGGGACGGACCATGGTCGCCTCACACCAAGCGCGCGCGCTGTCGATGGCCGCAAGTTTGGTCTGCAACCGATCCCATGCTGCATCGTTGACCAAACCCACCGATCGGCCCTTTGGGGTCAGTCGACGGTCTGCGTTGTCTTCTCGTAGCAGCAGTCGGTGCTCGGCACGGCTTGAGAACATTCGGTAGGGCTCGCCGCCGACACCCCGCGTCACGAGGTCATCAATCAGCACACCCATGTACGCTTCGTCACGACCGAGGACAAAGGGCTCTCCCAATACCGCGGACGTTCCCGCAATGAGTCCTTGAGCCGCTGCCTCTTCGTACCCGCTGGTTCCATTGACTTGCCCGGCCAAATACAGGCCAGGAATCGCAGAGTGCTGCAGGCCATGGTCGAGGTCCCGAGGGTCGGCAAAGTCGTATTCCACGGCATAGCCGTCCTGAAGGATTTCAGCGGACTCGAGGCCGCGAATCGAACGAACCATGGCCAACTGCACATCCGCTGGCAGGCTTGTAGAGAGACCGTTCACATACACGCGATCGGTATTCAGGCCTTCCGGTTCCAAAAACAACTGGTGGCGTTCCTTGTCAGCAAATCGAACGATTTTATCTTCGATGCTGGGGCAGTACCGAGGCCCTCTGCCCTCAATTTGTCCCGAGAACAGCGGAGAACGATCAAGCGAACTGCGGATCAACGCGTGAGTGTTGGCATTGGTATAGGCGATGTGACAATCAATCTGTGGCAGGGTCTTTTCGCGCGACTGAAACGAAAACTGTCCCTCTGGCATCGTCTCCGTCTGCACTTCGATCGCATCCCAGTCGATGGTGCGTCCATCGAGGCGTGGGGTCGTTCCGGTTTTCAGGCGACCGAGGCGGAGGCCCAGCCCCTTGAGGCGCCGAGAGAGTCGACTTGCGGCGGCCTCTCCAACACGGCCACCGTCAACCTGTTGATCCCCGCAGTGCATCACAGCTGACAGGAACGTGCCCGTGGTCAGGATGACGGCATCGGCGGCCACGGTCTCGCCTGTGTTTAGTTCGACCCCGATGACCCGCTGTCCATCCACCTCGAGGTCGACAGCCTCACCTTCCATCACACGGATTTGGCGCTCCGCCTCAATGACCCTCCGCATCGCTGCAGGGTACAGGTCGATGTCGACCTGCGCTCGACTGGCCTGAACGGCGAGACCTTTCCGGGTATTCAGCCGCCGAAACTGAATCGTGCAGGCATCGGCCACTTGTCCCATCGCACCACCGAGGGCATCAATCTCGCGAACCAAATTGCCCTTGGCGAGGCCCCCAACAGCGGGGTTGCACGACAGTCGGCCGATGTGATCCAGCTTCATGGTGACCATGACCACCGACGCACCCAATCGGGCCGCAGCCAAAGCGGCTTCGCAACCGGCGTGCCCCGCGCCAACAACAACGATGTCCACGGTTGTCTTCATGGTCTCTCCTCCGCCCTTCTAACCCACTGCGTCGCGGCAACAGGTACGATGCATCATGCGCGATCATTTGCACCTATTGTTGCTGGTCGGTTTGTACATGCTCTTCATGGACAAACCCGCCCACATCGACGATGCGAATTTTCTCGCCTTGGCCCGGTCTGCTGCGTCCAATCCATGGGCCCCTCACGACATCATGATCAACTGGGGCGGCGTGACCGAGCGGGCCTTTGATGTTCTGTCCAATCCGCCCGGAATCGCTTGGTGGTTGGCCCCAGTCGCTCATTTGTCGGTCTTTTGGATGCACCTGTGGATGCTGCCCTGGTTGGTCATTGCTGCCATCGGCTGCAGCCGTCTCGGGCAACGAATCGCTGGAAACGGTCCGTTTGCTTCTGTGCTCATCTGCGGCGCCCCCATTGCCATGTTGGCCTCGCATTCTCTGACCCCCGACCTTCCTCTTCTGGCCTGCACGCTCTGGGGGCTCGACGCCGTCACCGATCCCCAGCGAAGCCGACGCGGTGCGCTCATCGTGGGATTCGGAGCTTGGTTTCGCTACAGTGCACTCGCGTTGATTCCCATTGTGATCTTGTGGCCATGGCTTCATGGCGATCGGAGACGCGCATTGGAGTTGGGAATACTCGCAGCAATTCCTTTCGCGGCTCTATCCGTCCATGACCTAATGGCCTACGAAGCCATCCATGCGTTCGCCATGACGGAATTTCAGTCGGTGTCCAACAGTCCTGACCAACTGTTTCACAAAGGGGTCGCCTCGATGGCCGCCTTTGGAGGCGCAGCGGTTCTTCCGGTGCTGGCTTGGGCACGACCGCGCAGAGCGGCAGCGGGTGCGGTTGCAGGGCTCGCGGTCGGATGGATGGCTGCAGCGTGGGCAGACCACAGCGGTACCGCGCTGGTGGCGACCGTTGCCGCCTGTGGGGCCGGGGGGTGCAGTTATGCCGCAGCATTCACCGCTCGCAATCGAGTCGACGGATGGCTCGCGGCATGGACCGTGACGGGAATCGTGTTCTTGCTGGGCCTGCGGTTCACCGCTGCCCGCTACTGGATTCCATTTTTTGCCCCTGCCGTTCTGATCGGTCTGCGTCACGCATCCCCGCGTCTGACGCAAATCGCGGCAGCGCTCACCCTCACCTTGTCTCTCGCTTTGGCTTCCGATGACCGCGATCTTGCGATGATTCAGTCCGATGCCGCCGGGGTCGCAGCTGCGGCCGGGGTCGGGCGAATCGCGGGCCACTGGGGCTTTCAGCACCACCTGATGGCTCAAGGGTGGTCCAGCGTTGAAGATGACCAGCACATAAAACCAGGGGCATGGGTCGCCGAGTCTCGAATTTCATGGCCACAAGAACCTGCGAACGCCTGCTTTGACTTCGTTCACGTCGTCCCCCTGTACGACCCCAATCCGGGTCTCCGCATCCACACTGAGGCGGGGGGCGCAAACATCCACGGCCATTCCATCGCGGGTCGTCCACCGATGCCGGTGTTTGCCCCATGGAGCGTGGGGTCCGATCCGATGGATGTGCTCACTCTTCGGCGGGCATGCCCCGACCCGTCTTCTGAATCGCCCACGCCCGACGGATCTCCCAACCACACCCGATGAGGCACAAGGCGTTGTGAAGCCCCAGCCACATCAGGCCTCGGGCACCAAGCGAGGGCACCAACAACAGCGACAACATCACGCTTGCCAACAACCATGAGAAGGCAACAATCAAAGCGGGTCTGACACGCGTGCGAGGCATGCACAAAGTCTACCCAAATACCGGTTTTCCTGTAGGGTGCAGTGCATTGGAGCCCCCCTCATGCAACACATCAGTGCCGCCTACTACATTTTTCGGCGACACCCTTTTCGATGGATCTTGCTCGGTCTGCTGTTCGGGGCCATGTCCAACTTGTTGGTCGGGATCTTTCTGCTGCCCAACTTTATTCGGATCGTCCGAGCGTCCGCACCGGAAGATGCACCACCCCCCGAACTCGGGGACCTGTTTAGGCTCGATTACATCTCGGACGACATCGTCACGGTGGTGGTTTGGAACATGGCGCTTTTTGCGGGTATCTGCCTCTGTGGAATCGGCACTCTCATCGTAGCGGTGTTGGGAGTATGGACCCAACACCTGTGTGCCGACCGCCTTTACGCACCCATTGACTGCTTACGGGCTTCCTATCATCACGGAAAGTCAAACGCAGGAGAGATCATCATCACGCTGCTGACCTTTTTTATTGTGTTCAGCCTGTTGGTTTTCGTGACTTGTTTTCTTGGCGTGATCGTGGTGACACCGCTGGCCATCATGTCGCTTGAGCGATTCTATGCATCAAACCGAGACGCCATCATTGCCGCCGCCGATGCCGCGGGTGTGCCGCGACTGGTTGAATCCCATTAAGCCCTCGGGGTGACACCTTCTGCTTCCAATGATGCGGTCCGCTCCGTCTTGGTTCAGTCCGACGGAGACGGCCGTCGGGTCGATCAGTACCTTGCCATTCGCTTTCCTCGGTTTTCCCGCAGCCGAATCCAACGCATGATCAAGAACGGAGAGATCCTTCGATCCGATGGTCCAATCAAACCGTCCAGCACCCTCTGCGCGGGAGAAGAACTACTGGTGAATGCTCCGGAGTTGGCGCCCCCCGGCCCTCCGCCACCGCTTCCAACTGTGTTGTACGAAGACGAGCGAATTTTAGCGGTCTCAAAGCCCGCGGGCATGCTCGCGCATCCGGCAGGGTTGACGTTTACGTACGGACTAGTGGGCATTGCGCGGGCCGCGCGGCCGGACCACAAGGTCGATCTTGCACACCGACTGGATCGCGAGACCAGCGGCGTAAATGTACTGACGAAAGATAAGGCTGCGAACGCCTTTCTAAAGGCCGCCTTCTACGACAAACGGCCTTCAAAGACCTATCACGCAATCGTGCATGGAAGCCCGACTTGGGACCACCAAACGGTCGATGGGCCAATCGGTCGAGCGGCGGGATCGCGCATTCGGATCCGACGAGGCGTCAGCGCCGATGGACTTCCAGCATGCACCGAGGTCGATGTACTGGTGCGCATGGGCTCGTTCAGCTTGGTGAGCGCTAAACCGCAGACCGGACGTACCCACCAGATTCGTGTTCATCTCGAACATCTGGGATTTCCGATTTTGGGGGATAAGATGTATGGGCAACCCGATCGCATTTTCCTGCACACCCTCGACCATGGAGTCGACAGCAGCATCCGCGCCGCCACGGGCTTTCCCCGACACGCACTTCACGCAGCGGCCATTACCATTCCACACCCTGATGGAGGCGCAGTCACCATCAAGGCACCCTTAGAACCCGACATGGCCGCCATCGTCGCCGGCGCACAACCCAGCTGGCCCGACCCTACAGAGGACTCCGAATCATGATTGCTACGCTCTTGCTTACCCTCCTCACCGCTCCATCATGGGCGGAAACCACGGATGCGGAGACTCCGCCCGTCGCCCCCGATTCAGCAGAAACCGCCACGATTGAGAAGTTGCCGCCCCCTCCCCAGAGCCTCGGTCAGTTGACTCCCGAGCGACTGATGGCGCTTCGGACCTACAAAGCCAAGCGACTGCAGGTTCGTGCAGAGACAGAGTACCGCGGTTCCTCCGTCGCGACCTTCACGTCGATGTCCTACGGCCACCCTCACGGTCTGGGCACAGGGGTCGTCGTCACGGACAACATCTCCACCTTCCGCACATGGGGCGTTTACCGCGGTCCACAGCGTCTATCCACCCCCGACTTTCTTACCCTTTCAGGTGCGGATGCAGACCGCGACGCCTTGGTCTCCGACATCCGACGGCTCCGAACGAACGCGCGGCGGTGGTACATCGGCGCCGGGATTGGGGTTGCTGGTGTGGTCGCCGGCCTCGTGGGCATGGCGACCGCTACGGATATCGACACCTACAATCAGTTCAATCGCGTGTCATTGGGCGGAACCTTTCTGACCATCAGCGGTCTCTTTGGTGCGAGTTTCCCAGGCTCCAAGGCGGAACGCCTGTACAAATATCCGGGCGCCTCAATGACCTCGGACCAAGCCAACGACCTCGCCCACGCAGCAAACGAGACGCTGCGACAAGAGCTATCCATCGCACCCAATGAAGCATGGCTGCTCGACTTGGGCGCGACTGACTAAGCTGTGGTCTCACCAAGGGTGGTCCGCTCCCTCCCTGAACGTAAGCCATAGCCATTCCATGCACGCTCGGTAGAGCACCTCGCTCCGCTCCCGCAGCGTATCTTCCATCGACAGCCTGCGTTCACGCCTGCGCAATCGCAACCACTCCAAGCGCAGACGAGCCTCGATCGCCTCGGTGGAGGGCCTTCGTATGAGTGGAATGGCGGCAGCCATTCGAAGGCCATGGTCCGTGTCAACCAGCCTGCCGATCACTGTGGAGACGGGCGGTAAACCCACCACTGAACCCGAATGTTGAAACACAGCCCCGAGAGGGATCAACGGAGACACGGTATCCCCATCCACAGCCCACAAACACGGCGCTGAACGAGCCATCACGCGGAGACTTTGACGAACCGGAGTTTCGGGTCGAGGCCTTCGCTTGATGGCTCGAGCCCACGGGGGCACTCCGGGTTCGACCTCGGGTACGAATGCCATGACCGCTCCCACTTGGATGCGAAGCCATCTGGGAATTGGTTCATCCGCCCAAGGCCCCATGATTCGATCGGGACCCACCAGTCCGACACCGGGCAGTTGATTCTCGGCAATGTCCGCCAACCGGCGGTCTTCGATCACCATCATGGCCCGACCGGGCGGCCGGCGATCATGGACCATCTCTCCCCCCAAAAGCAGGGGATCAACAAACGGTTCAATGGCTGCGTAGGGCCGATCACCATCCAAAATTGCTCGGTAGGTTCGCTCAAACTCAAGGTCGATGGACGCATACTCCGCGGCGTTGAGCAGCGGTTCACGCGCCATTCGCGTCGAATGGCGCACGTAGTCTGAGTAGTCACCTGGCCAGAGCAAGGCTTCATCTCCAGCATAGGGATCCCGCGGAGCAATCCAGTGAGGCGATGCGGTATCTGCTCCCGGATCCCGACCAACAATACTCCGCACGCGTTTCATGCTTGAGACGCCTCGGCATGCAAGCGGCGGATCCGATCCCGGAGGCGTTCAGGCGCCAACACCTTCATGTTCGGTCCGAAACCCAAAAGCCATGCTTCCAGCTCGGGGCTAATGCCCACTCGCATTGTGAGTTCGATTGAACCATCTCCCTGCGGCTCCACTCGCTGACTTCGGTGCCAAATTCGCTCGCGAACATACGGGGCCACCTGACGCGTGAATGCCAGCCGCAGTTCGGTGACCTGTCCCCCGATGATGCCAAAGCAGTCTTCTACCAGCGACTGAGGGTCGTAGTTCTCGGGGTACTCAAAGGTCTCTCCTCGAGCCCGCGAAAAAGCGCGGAAGCGATCGACCGCGTAGGTTTTTACCCGACCCTCATCGGCATCGAGCGCAAACAGATACAAGCCCTGTTTCCAGTGCGCGAGCGTGTACGGGTGAAGTCGATACGTCCGAACCGGACCGCCCACCCGCGCATAGAGGGCCTCCACAGGATTCTGTCGCAGCAAGGCGGTGAGGATGTCGTCAAGGACATCCGCATCCTGCGTGTGATCCTTGGCATGCTCTGGGACCGCCATAAATTTCCGATCCATGTCATCGACAAGGCCAGCGCTGCTGCCATCTCCACCCCCAGACCACGCACTGATTCGCTCGAGCGCATCGTCCATGTCTTCTGCAAAACCTGTGCCCTTCAGAAAGTCAAAGAGAGTGCGACCAAAGTGAAGACTCACCAGTTCCAGCAGGGACAGTTGGACGCCGCGTCGACCAAAGCTCGGACGCAGCGAGAGCACGCGGTCTGCACCGCGTCCCTCATCGATGACCGGCACCTGAATCCCCCTCAAATCAGCGAGATAGCGCCGAAGTGTCCGGTCATCGAGATCAAACTCATCGACCGCATCCTCGGCCGATATTCCACCGGGCTCCGCCATGCGCTGAAGCAAACAAACGAGCTTCTGTGACTTGTTGAGTTCCATTACAGCTTGACTCCATTGTTCAAGGGTTCCGACCGCAAGCCGCGGAGTAAATCCTCGGCGACCATCACGCCCATACGACGGCGGGTTTGAACGGTGGCGCTGCCCAGGTGAGGCAGCAGCAACGCGTGCGGAGAGGCGACGAGTCCGGGGTGAACATCGGGCTCACACTCAAACACATCGAGACCGGCCCCGGCAATCTCGTGCTGCTCCAGCGCGGCAACCAGCGCCTCTTCATCCACGACAGGGCCTCTTGCGGTGTTGATCAGAATGGCTCTCGACTTCATGGACCGAAGCACAGAAGCATCGATTAAGTGCCGCGTCTCCGCGGTGAGGGGACAGTGCAGACTGACCACGTCGCTTTCTTGGATGAGGCGGTCAAAGGGGACACCCCCGCTACGGTTGTGGTGAATCACACGCATGCCGAACGCAGAAGCCCGAGCAGCAACCGCGGTTCCAATTCGACCCATCCCGACAATGCCAAGGGTTGCACCGCGCAACTCTAAACCGCGCAGGAGTGTCGGGCTCCATCCTTTCCACTGTCCGCTGCGCACCAGTGCATCGCCCTCCACAGTCCGACGCGCCACGCCCAGCAACAGCGCCATCGTTAGATCTGCGGTGGCATCGGTCAACACGCCGGGTGTGTGCCCAACTTGGATTCCCCGCTGCCGAGCGGCATCAAGGTCGATGTTATTGATTCCCACCGCGTGCTGCGCAATGACGCGCAGAGGGCCCGCATCCATGACCTCCGCGTCGAGCGGGTCGGTGAGCATCGAGATCATGCCTTCGCAATCGGAGACCCGCTCCAGCAGAGTCGATCGATCGATGGGCTCGGGCCCCGGCCAAACGTCCACAGAGATCTTTGCTGCGCGAAGCACGTCCATCCCCGACTCATCAATGGGTTGCGTGATCAGGACCTTTTTGGGCATTTCTGACTCTTCGAATGAATAAAGTTAAAAAAAGTACGTATTTCGGACATAAACTGTCCGCAAGTGGGGTTGTTAACCTGAACGAGCGTACAGTATACTCTGTACAGATGTTCAGGAGCACCCATGCTGTTTTCATTCGACCCCGCAACCGCAGACCTCATCCTCACCTTCGCCATCACCGGTACCCTCGTCGGGGCTTCAGCCTTATCCATCTGGATGATGCCTTGGACGGACACTGAGATTGCCGCCACCGAAGCCGCCGCAGATCGGCTGCTTGAAGCCTCTTGGCGGCCCGCCCGTCTGCGCGCCTCTCGATAGCCTCCCCACCTCACCCGTCGGTCGGTTAGGGAAGCCTCCCCGAGAGGCGCTCCATGACGGATAATCACCGATACGACCCCGCAACGATCGAGCCCAAATGGCAAGACCACTGGGCAGCCGAACACACCTTCGATGCAGTCGAGGATCCAACCAGACCGAAATACTACGTGCTGTCCATGTTTCCGTATCCATCGGGGGCTGGCCTCCATGTTGGCCACCCGCTCAGCTATACCGCCGTCGACATCATTGCGCGCTACAAGCGAATGACGGGTCACGCAGTCCTAAACCCTATGGGCTGGGATGCGTTCGGATTGCCTGCAGAGCGGGCAGCAATGCGAGACAACCGGCACCCTGCAGAAATCACTGCCGAACGCATCGCGTACTTCAAAAAGCAACTGATGCGCCTCGGTTTCTCATTCTCATGGGATCGGGAGGTGTCCACAACGGACCCGGACTACTACAAGTGGACGCAATGGATCTTCCTCAAGCTCCATGAGCGAGGCCTTGCGTACCTCGAGGAGGTTCCCGTCAACTGGTGTCCAGCCCAAGGAACCGTACTGGCCAACGAAGAAGTTCAAGATGGCAAGTATGTCGAGACGGGCGACCCGGTCGAGCGACGGCTGATGCGCCAATGGATGCTGAAAATAACGGCCTATGCCGAGCGATTGCTCGATGATTTGGATGGTCTCGATTGGCCCGAAGGCGTTCTTGAAATGCAGCGAAAATGGATCGGCAAGTCCGAAGGCGCCGAAATCCGGTTCACCCTCGAGGATGGCGAGGGCTCGTTTACGGTCTTCACCACCCGTCCCGACACCTTGTTTGGGGCAACCTATTGTGTGCTGGCACCGGAACACCCTCTCGTCGCGACCATCACCACCGATGAGCAACGCGATGCGGTCGAAACCTACTGTGCTCAAGCCACCAATCGCTCCGACATGGACCGCCAGCTCGCTGCAGAAAAAGAGAAAACAGGTGTCTTTACGGGATCTTACGCTATCAACCCAGTCAACGGTGAACGGATCCCGATCTGGACGGCAGACTATGTACTCATGACCTACGGCACCGGTGCGATCATGGCGGTACCCGCCCACGATGAACGGGACCACGCGTTCGCCACTGCTTTCAACCTACCGATCATTGAAGTGATCGAGAGCCCTGCAGACCACAACGTTGCTGAGGCCGCGTACACGGGAGACGGTCCAGCCATCAACTCCGGGGAGTACAACGGTCTTCACGTCGATGAGTTCAAGCGGCGGATTACGGAAAAACTGGAATCTCTCGGGCTTGGCGAAGGCAAAGTCAACTACAAGCTTCGAGACTGGCTGTTCAGCCGTCAGCGCTATTGGGGAGAACCCTTTCCCATCGTGCACACAGCCGACGGCGGAGTGCATGCGGTGGACCCTTCCGAGTTGCCACTGACCCTGCCGCACATCGATGCATACAAGCCCACCGCAGACGGCCGCCCTCCACTGGCCCGCGCTGAATCTTGGCTGAATACGAAACACGAGGGTCAAAGTGCCGTTCGCGAAACCAACACCATGCCTCAATGGGCGGGGAGTTGCTGGTACTACCTACGGTACATGGACCCCACCAATTCAGAGGCGCCGTTCAGTGAAGAAGCCGAGCAGTATTGGGGTCCCGTCGACATGTACATCGGAGGTGTGGAGCACGCCGTGCTGCACCTGCTGTATGCACGCTTTTGGCACAAGGTTCTGTACGACTGCGGGCTCGTTCACACGAAGGAGCCATTTAAGGCTCTGTTCAACCAAGGCATGATCTTGGCCTACAGCTACCAAGATGAACGTGGAAAATACTACCTACCCACCGAAGTCGAACAACGAGGAGATGACTGGTTTGTTCAAGGATCCGACACCCGGGTGACAACTCAAATCGAAAAAATGAGCAAGTCGAAGAAGAATGTAGAAGATCCGCTCGACATTGTCGCTCGATACGGCGCGGATGCTCTGCGCACCTATGAAATGTTCATGGGACCGCTCGATCAGGTAAAACCTTGGCAGACGTCTGGCTGCGAAGGAGTCTACCGTTTCTTGGGTCGAGTCTGGCGCCTGTTCATCGATCAGAACACAGGTGAACTTCGCCCGTATGGCGAACCTAAAAGAGAGGTCACGAAGGCTCTTCATGTGGCAATCAAGGAGTCGACAGACGGCATTGAAGCCCTCAAGTTCAACACGCCTGTCTCGCGCATGATGGAGTTTGTCAACACCGCGGGAGGATCTCTCCCCCCGCGCGATGAGGCCATCTCTTTCATCAAGATCCTCAGTCCCTACGCGCCGCATCTCGCAGAAGAGTTGTGGAGTCGCATGGATTGTGAAGAACCGCTCGCCTTTGCCGCTTGGCCGGTCTACGACGAGTCCGCGATGAAGGATGACACCATTCAGTTGGCCGTACAGGTGATGGGCAAGCTTCGAGGAACAATCGAAGTTGATGCATCCGCAAGCAAGGACGATGTGCTCGCAGCCGCAAAGACCCAACCCAATGTTGCACGCCATCTGGAAGGCAAAAACGTCATCAAAGAAATCTTCGTACCCGGTCGACTGGTTAACTTTGTTGCAAAATAAAACCAATAGTTACAGTTACATATAAAATTTTCTAATAGTTTTTTCTGCGCACTACCCTTGTCATGTCAAGTCTGGTATGCTGGAGGTCCTGACTTCCCCCCTGGATCTCCCGCCTCACCCGAGTTGAATCATGCAGACTGCCGCCGCTGATCCGTTTCAGTCCCTTCTAAACGTTGTCGATCGATACCGAAACGACGTCCACAACCTCCGCGCTCCGGCCACAGAGGACGCTTTCGAGTCGGCTCGGTCCAACCTGAATCACCCAATTCCGCGTTCATTGATGCGGTTTTTGCATCGTTGGAATGGCGCAGTTCTGTTTCGAGGTGTGTTGCAGATTCGTTCTGTAAATGAGCTCGCACCGGCTGCCGAGCATGTACCCAATGTGATCGTATTTGCCGATGGGCCCATGGAATCCGACCACTGGGCATATGCTCCCGATGCACACGGCGAAGCCATCTTCGGTCGGTGGACTGGCACCTTGTTCGAGCCTCTCCACGATGACTTTGAATCTTGGCTCTCGGCGACCATTCAAATTTTGGACAACAACATTCGGGATCCGGAGGCGCGATTCAAGACTCGGCTCGAGGCCGACCCGAACTCGGGCTTCTTGTTGCTCCAATTGGCAGAGCGATTGCTTGCCAACGGGAAGACAGATGCTGCCGTCGAACGATTGCGGCAAGCTACCGCAGCGCACCCCAGCATGATGGCTGCGTGGGAGCGCCTTGGAGTCGCCCTTTTGAGCAGCGACCAAGGGCAGGCCAGATGGGCCCTGCTGAAGGCCTTTCGGGGGGCACGACTTCCTCAGGTCATTCCAACGGTATTTCAGCCTTCATCCACCTTGGTGACCACCCTCGCATCGCTCTTTCCCAAGGGTGACGACGCGTGGGAGCGGGAACTCACTCACTTTTTGAATGAGGCAGTCACCGATGTTGGGTCATACGAAGAACTCACCACGGTCGAACTGGCGGGTGTTGCGCTCGCTCAAGTCCACCTCGAGCGCCAAGATCGAACCCAAGCCCACGGTGTACTGGTTGACCTCTTGGAACGCGCACGTGGATTCCAACTGCGTGGTCCCATGCCCGAAGCAACGCTGTTGCTCGCTCGAATTGAGGTCGATCTCGGACATCATGACGATGCAGAGCGACGACTTCGGACCCTCCGCTATGACCCCCGACCCACATCCGACCGCGCACGATTGCTCCTTGGCACCATCGCAACATCGCGCCAAGAACCTTGGTGTGAGTCGATCCTGAATGAGTGTCTCGCGCACATGACCCGACCCTGCGACCGAAGTGAGGCGCTGCTGATGCTGGGGGAGCGGCGACTGCTTCGCGAACAGTACACAGAAGCCAAAGCCGCATTCGATGAGGCCCTTTCCATCGCACGCGCCGGCGAACTGAGTGACCTCCGTGCGCAGGCCCTGCTGGGCCTCGGTGATGTGCTTCGATTAACCGGAGACTACGGTGCGGCGGCCGAAACCTACCAACAAGCGCGCGGAATCGCCGGGGACAACGCCGAGTTGCTTCAGCGGGTTCTGATTCGTCGCGGGGACTTGTTCCGACTGCAAGGGAACACCGAGCGAGCGATGCAAGATTATGAGCGTGCTGCAAGCGAGTACAACCGGCTTGGGCTGCCGATTCGCGAAGCTTGGGCACGGCTGCGAATGGCGCAAGCCGGCTACGCAGGGGCCGCAGAAGAGGCCCACGCCCTCTTCAAGTCCGTGGACCACGCCGCTGGCGTGGCAGCATCCGATGCAATTGCTGGGCAACCGGCTCGGTCTTTGGATTGGCACTTAAATCGCTCCGCCGACCACTCTCGAGATCGGTGGAATGCGCAACGGGCTCGGCCGCCACTGACACGAGCCGATGCCGAACGCCCCGAGAGGCGCATCGGTGCGCATCGAATGGCAATCGCAGCGTGCAGCACCGCCGTGGTCGACGTGCTTCGGTCAGAGATCGACGCACTGGCCAAGAGCATTGATCTGAGCAGCCCTCGAAGTACCGATCCAAATGTCTCTCGATTCGTCGCTGCAACCGATCTAATGAGTGCCCACCGTTCGTATGAGGCCGCGGACGCATTGCTTCATCATCTTCTCCGCGTCAAGCCCGGGGGAATTGCCAAGCGGGCGTTGGTGGGAGCAATGGCTAGATCACCCAATGCCGCCCTCGTGGACGGATTGCTGGAAGCGCTCGATACATCCTCGGACCCTCAGGCTTTGGCCAACGCCATCGAAGTCCTCGGTCTCCGACGCGAGCCGCTCGCCATCGAGCCACTCAAAACGATGGTGGGCCCCGGAAACAACCCCACTGGACGCAAGGCAGCAATCGTGTCCCTCGGCCGCATTGGCGACATGTCATCCATCGACCACCTGCTGCCCTCCCTCGAAGAGCCCGAACTCGCAGAGGAAACCTCGGTCGCTTTGCTGCTCCTCGGCGAATGGCAAGGTGTGGATTACCAAGCACAATCGCTGGCATCTCAGCGCCCGGGAATGACCCGCTCGCTCGGAGAAATCGTAGGACGCTACGGCGGTCCGAACTACCTCCTTCTTCTCTTCCGGAGTGCAGAACTCGAAGGACCGGCAGGCCTTGGAGCGCTTCAAGGGCTTGGCTATCTGGGAGATCCGCGAGCAGTCACCCGACTGATCGAGGCCACAGCAAGCCGCGATCCAGCCCGAGTGCGCGTAGCGTCGGGCTCACTTGAGTTGATCACGGGTCATCATGAAGACCCTGAAGAGAGTCTCCTTCGCAATCGCTGGACCCAATGGTGGGAAGAACACAAGAACCATTTCGAGGACGGCTTCCGGTATCGCCATGGTCGCCTGATGGACCCGGGCCTGCTCATCGATCGTTTGTCTCACGACGACCCCATGGTGCGGCGCTCGACCTACGATGAACTGGTGATCGCGACCGGTCAGCGGCTTCCCTTCGATGCCGAGGGTCCGTACCGCGTCCAGACCATGCACATCACCAATTGGCGCCAGTGGTGGATGGAGACCAAAGAGGCTTTTCCTGCCGGTCGGTGGACCTTCCACGGCGAACAAATCGGCTGATGAACCCATCCGGGTGACCACGACTCGGTGGTCACCCTACTCAACGTCATCGGGGTAGGGCTACCGCCACGTGGTGATGGTGATGAATCCGTTTCCTGCGTTGGTGCCTCCGGTCAGCCACCCTTCCGGGTCGTCGTTGAATGAACCGCCACCACCGCCACCGTGTCCGTTGCTCGAACCGGAGCCTCCACCACTGTATCCGCCGCCGCCACCGCCACCGTAGTTGCCGCCGCAGCCACCGCCACCAAAGCCGCCTGCACCGTGGTGGGGACCGTTCGGTCCACCGGCTGCACCCGAGGTAAACGAGCGTGCAATTTCATCGCCGCAAGCACCACAGTGGATCCCTGAGTCTCCCGATGGCGAGTTACCGTCACCAAAGAAGCCTGCGCCGCCGCGGCCCGAGTTGTGGCCTCCACCCGTGGCGCCTTCACCCGATACTCCTCCATAGCCCCAGCCCGGCCCCAAACCATCGGCCCCATTCTCGCTGACGACCGCATCGACCCCCCCTGAGACTGCACCGCCACCGCCACCGCCACCAACAGCCACGAAGGGGAGGCCTGCCGCAACGAGGAAGGTTCCGCCCCCTCCGCCTGTGCTGGCGCCAGTGTGACCACCCGATGAGGTGGCGGTACTGGGCTGTTGCCCAACGACCAAGTCAAGCGGTTGTCCGGGGTACACCTCAAACATTCCGCCGCCACAGGCACCAAGGCCGCCCGCTCCAGCGCTGCCATTTCCACCCTGAGCACCGCAGGCCTCAACTTCAATCAGGTACACAAAGTCGGGTACATTCCACCCTTCCATGGACTCTGTGACATCGAAGGTGAACACCTCTGCCGGCGCAAGACAATCCATGGGCCCAACATCCGGGTCGGCATCATCGCAGTCGTCGTCGCAACTCGAGTACCCATCGCCGTCGGCATCCACCGTACTTCGAGTGGGGTCCCCATCGTCACAGTCGATGCCCGCCAACGAGCCATCGCAATCGCCATCATCAATGATGGCGCCAAGGTCCGGGCTCGAGTCATCGCAATCGGCTGCCGTCAACACCCCGTCGCAATCTGCATCGGTCAGCGCCGTCGTCGACGTCGCATCGGTGTCATCGCAGTCGTCATCGACGAGAACGCCATCGCAATCCGAGTCGGTCCAGACACTCCCAAGGCTGGCGTCCGTATCGTCGCAATCATCGGTCGCCACGATACCATCGCAGTCGAGATCGCCCTCCACGGAGCCAACGGCGGCATCAAAGTCATCGCAGTCTTCGATCGTTGCGATTCCATCGCAGTCCCGGTCATCCAGCACGGCCCCGATGTCCGGATCGGTGTCGTCACAATCGGCCGACACGGGAACGCCATCCGAGTCCGCGTCGTCTGGATCTCCGCCGGGGTCAGGTTCGACAGATTCGGCGCAATCGGGCGCGCCCTCGCATCCAGGGTCGTCGCAATCGAACAAGCCGTTTCGATCGTTATCCGCTCCATCTGCACACTCACCGGGGTCATCGCCTTCGTATTCTCCCGAGTCATCGGCACCACCGCCGGGAACTCCGTCCTCGCCGTCGGCACCCGGGGCTCCGT
>DEBL01000171.1:24408-24952 GCA_002348535.1 Deltaproteobacteria bacterium UBA2957
GTCCGCGCCGTCGGCACCCGGGGCCCCATCCTCGCCATCAGCACCCGGGGCTCCGTCCTCGCCGTCGGCACCCGGGGCTCCGTCCGCGCCGTCGGCACCCGGAGTCCCGTCGGCGCCGTCTTTTCCGTCCGCACCGACGCAACCCGTGAATACCACCATCAACCAAACCATCAGACTAGCACATCGCATGTTTTTCACTCCCCAAGCTTTGCAGAACCGTACCACAACAATCTGCCCGCATACCGGTTGGCATGCGGGCAGATCATTGATTGAAGACGGCGATGGGGTCGATCAAATACCCACCGTCTTCGACATGTTGGCCCAGTGGTCGGCCATCGCTTCTTTGTGGGGTCCAATCACGCCCAACTCAACGCCCACGCGCTCGAAAATGTCGAGGGCTTCTTGAAGTTCGCTGCGGTCGTGGGTCGCCATGTACGAGGTGCGAACCAAGCACGCGTTGGTGGGTACCGCAGGCGGGAGCACCGGATTGGCAAACACACCCTCTTCAAAAATGCGTTGGTTAAACCAAAGCATCTGCTCAACG
>DEBL01000307.1 GCA_002348535.1 Deltaproteobacteria bacterium UBA2957
ATCGGCATCGGCGTCAGCATCGGCTTCGGTGGTGTCCGCGGATACGCACTCACCGTCCTGAAGCCGCGTGCCCTCACCGCACTTTACGCCACATCCAATGGTCATCGGGATCACCAGTAACGAACCAATCAATAGACGCATAAGTCACCCCTAAGGCAATCAGTCTACGCCAAGCGGTGCCGCACCCGGAAGAAACCCACTTCATTTTTTAAACTGCGTGGGCTGACAAGAAGTTGCCTCATTCGTGGTGGACGTACACCAACGCACCGCCAACAATGGCGTCGAGCACGGGATCCAAGTCTTCGGGCTTCAGCATTGGGCAGCCCAAGCTGAAGCCAAGTGCTTTCCCATCTTGAAGGGCTTGATGGAACACGATGGCTCGCGTGTGGGCGTTGCTGTTCAGTTTGGGATCTTTGCCGTGCAAGCGAAGGTTTTCGCGACCGTATGAGCTTTGGCCTTTTGCATCAGCGGTGACGAACGCACCTTTTGAGGAAAGGTTGCTGCCGGAAGTGTTCGAAAATCGGTTGGCGCACTGGTTGAAGGGCAGTTCGTCGAGCGTTTCCGAATAGCCTGCATCGGATTTTGTGGCGTGGGACACCCAATAAGAGCCCAACTGCTTCCAGTCTGCTGTGGGATCGTACAGCCGAAGTCGGTCGTCGCTGTCGTTGGTTGTGACGTAGTTTATGACGGCGACACGTTCGGCGTTTTTGATGGCTTTGCTGTGGTGGGAGTATGCCTGCTTGGCCCGCTCAAGCGCGAGTTACCATGATTCTTCGATGGTTTGGCTCACCTCGGAGCAACCCGGCTTTACGGGCAGCTTGGTTGAAGGAGTGGCTTGGGTTGTGTTGCAGGCCAGTTGATTCGGCACAAGGGTGCAGAAAGAGGCTACGAAAGCCCAGTTAGCAAGATGTTTTTGATTCATGTCGATCCCTTTGGCTGGCACCAGAACGCGTGGGTGCAATGGTTTATTGCATTCGGGTGAGCCGGCGTGACCGGGCGTGGGTGCCCGGCTGGGCCTCATCGGCCTGTCGCCGAAGGGACCGTCGGGGCTACAACGACGGCCAGGCCACGGCCAAGCCCCACGGTGTTTCAATGTCTTCTTTGAGCACCTCAACGGCATCGGGGTCATCGATGGGGGCGCGCACCAATTGGAACTGCTCAGTGTATTCCCACAGTTCAGCTCCCTCTGGCAGTTCAATAAACCATTGAACCCAAAACAGCGATGTTCCATCAGCGGCGAATCGGGGCGATGAGTCGCGGATGCCATCGTCGGTGATTGCGGTGAGTTGTTCGGTGGTGAGGTCGAACACAAAGACGTCGTGGTCGTCTTCTTCATTGGTCACCCAGACTCGGTTTCGATCCTGGCGGCCTATGAACACCACTTTTGTGCCATCGGGAGACCAATCTGGCTTTAAAATCTCGTAAAAGCACCGGTCTTCTTTGGTGAGGTTTTCCATATCGCTGCACCGTTCATCGTCCTGATTTGGAAACAACGCGTATTCGGTGGTGTCTCCTGTGGCGTTGTTGTATACCGCGAGGCCATCGTTGATGGCCCCAACGAGCGTGTCGTTCAGGCTAACAACGACCGGATGCTTAAACTCCGTAGCGCTGATTTGCCTGTGATTGCCCGACTCGGGGTCGAAGGTCCATAGCGGTCCATCGGCCGTGCCTTGGATGGTGACAAAGCGACCGTCGCTCAGAAACCCAACCGGCCAGTGACTCGACCGGACTTCCGTGTTTCCATTGAGGTGAGGTTCACCCTCAATCGAACTGAATCGGATGAAATCGTTGGGTTCGCCCTGAACAGTCCATCCCCAGACCTCTCCATTTGCATCGGGGATGGGGCCTTTGGGAATGTGGTTTTCGGTGTCGATTGGGTAGGCTTTCGGGGTTGGCCCATCGGGGGGGATGCGCACGGTGTAAGGGTTCATGGTTTCCCGGCCCGGCGATGTGGTGGTGAAGCCTGCGAATGAACCGCTGCGTGCCAAGAACACTTCGCTCGGACCGTAGTCAACCGGTTCGTTTGTTCGGATCTCGACCATGGGGTCCGCGTCGCTGTCGGTCAGGTAAAAACCGCGGTCCGATGGAATTGCGAGCAAGGTTTCTGCGCTCAGGTCCTCAAGCGCTGGTGCTTCGTCGCCGGATGAATCGTCGGTTTTCGAGCAACCCGCGACCCACAGGAGAGCAGCGGTGTGAATCAGTGTCAGACGCATGGGTCCTCCGAGTGAGTCAGTGTACGTGAGTCGGCTCGGCTCCGCTTGTCTTCATCCCCATTCCGTCGTTGAACGCATCCGTCAGAATCTTTGGCCGGCCTCGGTCCGGCAGTAAGAGCGGAGTGTACGGGTACGTTGGCGAGTCCCTCACGGTGATCTTCTTCCCCGTCTTCTCGTACGGTGCTGGTGTCGGCTGGGAGTCTATATTCGGGAAGAAACGGAAGTTGCTGATGCAGAAGCAATTTGGCCTAGCGTTGATGCAAGCCCCAAGCGGAACAACCTTGGAATACTCACTGCTTGTCCCGTTTCCTGTGCCCACCGCGTCGGTTGCATTTATGCGTGCCCGCTGACGGCGTCTGAACCCGCACAAAATGTATGCACAACCCCATAGCTGAAACACGAAAAAGACCCTCGAACATTGCGATCCGAGGGGCAGGTGGTACTCCCAATGGGAGTCGAACCCGTTTCTCCGCCGTGAGAGGGCGGCGTTGTGCAACCAAATTGCAGCTATCTGCGGCTATGTATGCCCAGATGTATGCACAAAGTTGGGGTCACAGCTCGGGTGGTGTGGATTGGCCGGCAGGCTTCGATCCGCGTCTTAGGGGCAGTCGGGGTGCAGGTGCACCGTGTGCCCCACGTGTCCGTGTTCTGCTTAAAACGGGATCATGCAATCGCTTCCATCGAAGCTGAATGCAGAACAGTAGAGGTCGTAGGACGACCACCAGCCGCCGGCATCGCACCATCCGTCGCCGATGGACTCCAAGGCTGCGGGTTCAGAAACGCAGGTCATGTCGCAGTCGTAGACCATGTCCTCACCACAGGATGCGCCGGGAACACCGCCGTCACCATCGCCACCGGATCCTGTCCCGCAATCGCCGCCATCAAATTCGAAGGCCTCGCAGTCCAAGTGCGCGCCCGAAAAGGCAGACTCGCCATCGCACATGCCGTCTCCAGGCCAAGTCTCGGCCCAGCCGACGCTGATGCAAACCCCGGCGCAGTCGTACACATAGCCACCGGTCTCGCAGGCTTCGCCGGGTACGGGTCCCGTCTCACCGTCGTCCGCGTCGGCACCCCCATCATCATCGATGCCCGTGTCGTCTTCGCCCACGGATCCGGTGTCGGATGGTTCGCCGGCATCGGACCCGTCTGATGTGCCGGTGGTACCGCCGCCGCATGCGCAGCAAACCGAAGCGGAGTCGAAGTCTTCGTCGTCGTAAAGGCCACATCGGTCCGGGTCGTCGATGTAGTCGGTACAGGCTCCGCCGGTGCTGTCTGCTGCGCCTTCATCGGAATCGACGCACACCGCGCAGTCGCCCCCGTCGAAATCAAATTCAGCACAGGAGATATCCGGCCCGCCGAACCATCCGGTCCCGTCGTCGCACACGCCATCTCCGGGCCACTCTTCGAGCCACGTTGACCCGAAGTGTACGCTTTTGAAGCACTCAAGCTCGCAGTCGTAGTGACCCGCTTCGCCACCCGAAATGCAATCGGCACCGATTTCGGGCGGCACCGCCGGCGTGCCGCTGCCGTCGGAGGCGCAGTCGCCCCCGTCGAAGTCAAACTCCGCGCAAGAGATGTCCGGTCCGCCGAACCAAGCGGTTCCAGCGTCGCACACGCCGTCTCCGGGCCACTCTTCGAGCCAC
>DEBL01000377.1 GCA_002348535.1 Deltaproteobacteria bacterium UBA2957
GGAGAAGGCCTGGAGCGGATCGAGAAGCACCTTAGGAATCTGAACTACGAAGGGTTTTCATTGCTCTCGAAGGATGGGGCCGCAGTCGCTCCGAAGGCGAGTAAAAAATTTAATGTTGTCGGCGACAAATCGGTCAAGGTGACGGTGCTCAGCAAGGACGAGAAGCGCGCGAGGGTTCGGGTACAGGTGACCTCACCGAAAGGAAAACTGCTGGACACGACGGTTTCGATCCGCCGGAATGGATTCTTTATGGTCGCGGGACCGCGGCACAAGAAAGGCGTCTTGGTCCTTCCTATCTTTGCGCGGTACTGAGGTGTCTTGATGACCATTTTTCAGAAAATCATTGATGGAGAGGTTCCCTGCGACAATTTGTATGAGGATGATGATGTCCTCGTATTTCGAGATATTGCACCTCAGGCACCATTCCATGCGCTCGTGGTGCCTAAAAAGCCGATTCGTTCTATGGCTGAAACTGACCGTCAGGACCAAGAGTTGCTCGGCAAGGTCATGTTGGTCGCTGCCGCAGTGGCCCGTGACCATGGGCTGGAGAAAAACGGGTATCGACTGGTGACCAACATTGGGGAACATGGAGGGCAGACAGTCTTTCACCTCCATGTGCACATTCTGGGCGGCCGTATGCTTCGTGGGATGGGTTAGCGGGAGAGATTTGTTCCGAAATGGAACGGTAGGCCCCATGAGCGTGTTTTCTCTGTTAAAGAGACACCACGCTATTGGAGTACTCATGAGCACCGCACCTTTCGTCACCGCACCCACCTTCATGAACACCGGACTGCCGCTGTTTGCAGACATGCCTTACCGAGTGGCTGACTGGAGCGAGGATGCCAACCGCTTCGGCCGTAAGGAACTCGACTTGGCGTTGGTAGAAATGCCGGGTCTCGCCGCTCTTCGCGAAGAGTTTAGGGGCAAACGTCCGCTGGAGGGCGCGCGAATCATGGGGTCGTTGCACATGACAATTCAAACGGGGGTTCTGATTGAAACTCTCATAGAGTTGGGTGCCGATGTTCGTTGGGTCAGCTGCAATATCTTCTCCACCCAAGACCATGCAGCCACCGCTACCGTGGTGGGTCCAAACGGAACGATTGCGAAGCCAAGCGGCGTACCGATTTACGCGTGGAAAGGGGAAACCTTGGAAGAATATTGGTGGTGCACCCTCCAAGCACTTGAATGGCCGGACGCAGGCGGACCCAGCCTAATACTGGACGACGGTGGAGATGCGACGTTGTTGGTTCATCTTGGGCACGAGTTCGAAAAGAAAGGCCAAATGCCTGACCCATCCACGACGGATGTGGAAGAGATGCAGGTGATTTTGCAGTTGCTGAAAGATGTTCGCGAACACAAGGGTGATGGCTACTGGACGGCCATGGCTGCGGGAATTCGTGGCGTATCCGAAGAGACCACCACCGGTGTCCACCGGCTGTACGAGCGGACTGAAAACAACACCCTTCTGTTTCCGGCCATCAACGTCAACGACTCCGTTACCAAATCTAAGTTCGACAATGTATATGGTTGCCGGCACTCTTTGGTCGATGCAATCATGCGGTCGACCGATGTTTTGATTGCTGGAAAGAAGGCGTTGGTGCTCGGTTTCGGAGATGTTGGAAAGGGTTCGGTGGATTCGCTACGAGGACAATCCGCCCGAGTCAAGGTTACTGAGGTCGACCCAATTTGCGCCCTTCAGGCATGCATGCTCGGTCTCGACGTCGTCACGATCGAAGACGAGGTGAGCGATACGGACATCTTCGTCACCAGTACGGGCAACTTTGGAATCATCAAGGCGTCACACATGATGCAGATGAAACACAACGCTATCGTCTGCAACATTGGCCATTTCGACAACGAAATCGAAATGGCAGTACTCGAGCAGATGCGGGAAACGGGTGAAGTTGAGAAGATTGAAATTAAGCCCCAAGTGCACGAGTGGAAGTTCCGCGACACCACGCACGGGCCGAACGGTGGCGGGCACAGCATCATTGTTCTTGCTGAGGGCCGCTTGGTGAACCTAGGATGCGCAACCGGCCATCCAAGTCTTGTCATGAGCGCAAGCTTCACCAACCAGACCATGGCACAAATGGAACTTCATGAACGGGCTGAAAGCTACGGCTCGAACATGTTGCGCGAACCTGAAGGCGCGAAACCAACAGTGGTGACCCTACCAAAGCACCTCGATGAAAAGGTTGCGCGACTGCATCTGGATAAGTTTGGTGCCAAGTTGACTACGCTGTCCAAGGAGCAGGCCGACTACATCGGTGTAGATGTAGCTGGCCCTTACAAGCCCGAACACTACCGCTATTAAACGCCGCATCCACGTGGGCCGAACAGCCGTTCAAACTCCAAGCGAATCGTCTCGGTTTGGATGGCATCGCGCGCACTGTTAACGAACTCAGCGGTGTCCACCGCCTCGGCGGTCGCATAGCGAGTCGCTTGGATTGCCATGTCGAGCTTGTCGCAGTCTTTTACAAAGACCGCCTCAGGTGTCGTTCCTTCTTGGTACTCGTTCCACCGATCCAGTAGGCTTGGTTGTTCCGCGAACATCGCGTAAGCGGCTTGTCGCTCTAAGGTGTGTTTTTCCGACTTCGGGATGCCGTCATGCGGGGTGATGTCACCAACCCGGACCTCTGGCAGGTCATGCACTAATGCAAGTTCAAGCGCTCGTAATCGGTCTATGCCTTTTGGGGCGAGGACGATGACTAGCCATGATACGCCCCATGCATGGGCTGCGACGCTTTCAACTGAAGTGAGGCCAACTCGACTCCAGCCGGCACGACGGAGTTCCTTAAGCTTGACTGCCTCAAGCAGTAAACCGTCCACTAAGCCACCACCCGTTCTCGCTGGTCAGGCCATCGCATGCTGAGAACCACTGGGTCCGTGTTTTGCCGGCTGATGAACGCGTCCTTGGAGTCAATGCCACGCCACTTTTCGCAAATCATCGCTTGTGCGATTGCGCTCCCCAAGTTGCTGCCCGGTCCAGGAAGGATGACCACATCTGGACCCACAGTGCGAAGAGCAGTCCGGATGCTCAGTGTAAGGTCGTAGGTTTCAGTGACTTGTGCGCCCAACGTGTACTCGCGAATTGCAGCGGGATTTGCGCATCCGGCCCGGTGTACACGACCAGAACCGTCCACCATCGGAATCGCAGGCGACTGCCACCTCAACCCTGCCAGGTCAAGCTTTGCTTGAGCCCGTGCAGACTGCATCAGTTCGGTGTGAAATGCAGAATGCAGGGGAAGTCGGATGGGGAAGGTGTGGGCACCCTGAGTGACCGATGGCAGAGAGTCGCTGGCGAATGTTAACGCCTCTTCACTTCCACCAAGGACAGCTTGTCCACCCAGCCGGATGGACCAATGCAAATCCCGGTGTCCACTCACTGTAGCGGTCACATTGGCCACGGCGGCGGGGTCGAGTCGCCACTGTGTGTCTACCATCGGATAGACGATCTGCCCGCCAATGATGTTGCCCTTCTGGTACTGCGCCATGGTTTCGATCAAGGTCGCGCAGTCTTCCATCGGCAAGGCGCCGGCGTATCCGAGTGCTGTGTACCAGCCCATCGAGTTTCCGATGACTCCCACCACGTCAAATGCATTCGCATTGATTTGGTCGAGATCAGCAATAGACACTCCGGCAGTCAGGGAGCTGGCATTTTCGCCGCGAATATGCTGTGCGCTGACGAATCGGTCGGCTGTATCCATTTCCCGCACCGTGGGTCGGCCGAGATCTGCCCGGAGTTTGTCGAAAACATCGAGCCCGGCGCTCTCAAGACCATCGAGGGAGTTGAGGCAGTCGCGACTGTAGGAGCCTCGACCGGGACACAGGACCAGTGCGCGTTGTTTCATTTCGCCACCATGTCGCGAGCTGCGAGTTCGATGTCATGTTCGGCTACGAGGACTAAGTTAGCAGCGGCTCCGAGGGGAATGAAGGTATCGACTCCAGCTACGCGCCTCATGGACACGGAAGGACAACGCTCCACCAATGCCGTGATGATTCCCTCGGCCATGCCGCCGGTTTGCCGGCACTCATCAACCACGAGCACTGATCCTGTAGCCTCGGCTTCGCGAACCATGTCTTCAACAGGAAGAGGATTCAGCCAACGAACATCAAGGCATCGGACTCCGATGCCTTCACGCCGCAATCGCTCTGCAACCCGCAGGCTCATCCAATGACCATTGCCATAGCTGATGATGGTCAGATCCCGTCCATCTCCCCAAGTGCGCGCCGAACCAACCGGGATGGAGAAATCGGCATCGGGGTAGGGGAACGACCACAATCCGTCTTTTTCATCGTGCAAGTCTTTGGTCATGTACAGCGCAATGGGTTCGATGAAGGCACTGACCCGACCGTCAACTTTTGCGGCCGCAACAAGCGTCCGAAGCATGCCGACTGCGTCTTCGCCATTGGATGGACAAGCGATGATAAGCCCGGGAATTTCACGAAGTGAGCCCACAGAGTTGTCGTTGTGGAAGTGGCCCCCGAATCCTTTCTGGTAGGCGAGGCCAGCGATTCGCACGACCATTGGGTTTGCATATTGGGCGTTGGAAAAAAACTGAAGCGAACATGCCTCGCCTCGAAGCTGATCAATCGCGTTGTGAAGGTAGGCAAGGTACTGAATTTCAGGCATGGGCAGCATTCCCATTTGTGCCGCGCCCAGTGCGAGGCCCAAGATCGAGGTCTCATCGAGCAGGGTGTTGAACACTCGTCCGACGCCTGCCTTCTCCTGCAGCCCAGCAGTGACGTGGTAGACACCGCCCTTTCGGGCGACATCCTCGCCAAAGATGCACAACTCGGGATGCTTGACCAGCATATCGCCGAGTGCTCGATTAATAAGCATGGCCATATGACGGGGCCGCTCTTCTTCGGGCAATCGCCCATGAAACGCAATGCGCGCGTCAACGTCCGGCGGTTCTTCGGCCTCTGCTGCGATGGCCACTGGAGTGAGCGGTGCCAACGGTTCGATAATGTCCGCGACCGATGTCAGTTTTGGACGCGACACCGCTTCCGTAGCGAGTGCGACGGTTGTATCCCGAACCCGCTCGTAGAGTTCTTTTACGGATTCACTCGACATCCAGCCGCCTTCAATCAGCATGCCTGCAGTGCTGAGCAGCGGGTCTTTCGATTCAGTGGCGACAATCTCGTCAGTCGACCGATACAGTTGCTCGACATCCGACCCGGCATGCCCAAGCAATCGGACCAACTTGAGATGAAGAAAGGCGGGCTTTCGCGTTTCTCGCGCATGAGTGACGGCGTCGTGAGCGGCTTCGTATGCGTCGACAATGTCGAGCCCATCGGCGC
>DEBL01000305.1 GCA_002348535.1 Deltaproteobacteria bacterium UBA2957
TGGATCAGGCAGAAAACCTATTCTGACCGCTGGTACCAACCATTGATGGACCGCAGATGGCGACACATGGATATGATGGCGTGGTGGCGTGCGAACTACATGGGGTGGTTCAGGTTCCGGGTCGGCGAAGTTCGAAATCGAGATAGCGACTCACGTGCCACCCACGAGATTGTGCGGCCCACTGGAGATTAAATGCTTGTAAACGGAACCCCGACGCGAACGGTATGGATGACCGATGGTGTTGTTCACATGATTGATCAGCCTCGACTCCCCCATGCATTTGAGGTCTGCCAACTTCAGCACCACACACAAACCGCGAATGCGATCTCCACCATGGTGGTTCGGGGAGCCGGTGCCATTGGAGCAACCGGCGCTTTCGGGATGGCTCAGGCTGCGTTGGAGGCCCCAGACAATGGCTTCCACCAATACATTCAAGAAGCCGCAAACACACTGTCCAACACCCGACCAACGGCACAGAACCTGTTCTACGGCATTCGGTCAGTCCTCCGGGCCATCGAGTCCGAGGCTGATGATACGGCGCGCGCTCGATTGGCGGCCGTCGATGCAGCCCACGCCGTTGCCGATGACGATGCAGCGTGCTGCAAAGCGATTGGAGAACACGGTGCTGCGCTAATTCCACACGCTGCGAACGTCTCGACTCACTGCAATGCAGGGTGGCTCGCATTCGTCGACTGGGGAAGCGCTTTGTCGCCAATTTACGTCGCGCACCGCGCCGGCAATCCAGTGCATGTCTACGTGGACGAGACACGACCGCGAAGTCAGGGCGCACGGCTAACGGCGTGGGAGTTGGCATCCGAAGGGGTGGCTCATTCAATCATTGCTGACAATGCCGCCGGACACCTGATGCAACGAGGCGAAATCGACATGGTCATTGTGGGTTCCGACCGAATTGCCGCCAACGGGGATGTCGCCAACAAAATCGGCACCTACTCCAGCGCAGTTGTGGCTCACCGTCATGGCATTCCGTTTTATGTGGCGGCTCCAACAACAACCATCGACCCAGACTGCCCCACGGGCATGGACATACCCATCGAGGAACGCAACGGTGAGGAAGTCAGTCACACGTGGGGGTGGTCCGATGAAGGCAGCTTCATCCGTGTTCGTACAACCCCGGTTGTCTCACCGACCCGAAATCCAGCCTTTGATGTGACCCCCGCCGAGTTGGTGAAAGGGATCATCACCGAAACGGGAATCGTTCAGGCCAACCCCCGCGGAATTTCGAGCGTCGCACGCAACTGACTGCACGCTCACCGAACGGGCGTTGGTTTGCCGTCCCGAACCACGACGGCCTCACCGACGGGGGCATCACCCCATTCTCGAAGCAGCTCGCCGCCGTCGACAATAAAAGCATCGTTGGGGATCGTCACGCCGTAGCCAATCTTCACGCCGTTGCCGACCTTCGCGCCGTGACCGATGGCCGATCCCATAAAGTGTTCATGGGTGTCCACACGCTTCGAGCCGGGACCGTCGACTTCCACCTTAACGGTTGAACCGAAACTCAAGTCAAGGACTGTGCTGCCCCAAGCCATGAACGAATCTCGGCCGAATACACACGACTGAAAGCCACCTCCGGAGGACACCATGGCGCCGGGGTAGAGGGTACACAGATTGACGTGTCCGTAGCGTCCAACGTGCGCGCCCTCGCCCAACACAGACGCGTTCACCGTACCGTGCGAATCCACTTTGGCATTGGCCGCCATCACGCTGCCTCGCACGACGGCGTTGGGTCCAATGTCACATCCATCGCCAATGATCGAAAACTCAACGACGGCGGACGGGTGAATGCTGACCCCATCACCAACTTCACACATGCGACGCGCGATGGTCCCGCTCCGCAGCGACCGGACCCGAAGGATGAGGCGAAGCAGAATCCAGATTCGTCTCAGCCATCCCGCGGTGTCCCAATCTAGTTTGGCATTCTCGGCACGAGCCAAAAGTGACAACTGATTGATCCGAATGATGTGGGTCCAGTGGTCTACTTGATGGACCATTGCCGGACCGACTCGGACATTTCGGTTCCCCGCCTGTTCGAGTGCTTTTTGCCGTACATCGAGTTCGAGGTCCCGCAGCGACATGTCGACACTCACCGGCTTGGCCGACTCAAAGGCCGGCGGTCCCGTGACCACAGCCAGCTCATAGATTCCGGGCTCCTCGACCTTCTGCTGGGGGCCGCTCCAATCAAACCAAGAGGGGTCTCCGGCGCGAAATCGCCCCAGACCACATGCCATCAACCGCCGCACCGCCTCCGCGGTAAACCAGGTGCGATCACTGAACAGCACGTATGGCTCACCCACGGGAGCGGACTCCACCACCGTGCACCCAGCCGCCTCAAGGGCGGAAACTTGCACCTCGGCAAGCGTTCGTCCATCGACAACTGTGTGGCTCACGGCGTCGCCAAACGGAGCGATTCGTGTGCCAGTATGTAGACAAAACGCCTTCATGATTGACCGATATCCCGCACCGCAGTCCTCCGCTCTACTACGATGGTTCCATGGTTGAACCCGGAATACTCTCACTGGCACCCGTTGCACTCGCCATTGGGCTCGCGCTCAAGACTCGGCAGATTGTTTCATCGCTCGGCGCAGGCGTGCTGCTGGCTGCGCTCATCTTGAAGTCGTGGAACCCTTGGGACGCCTTGATTTACACGGTCGATCCACTTTTATTGGACGCAATCGCCAATCGAGACCACGTAAAGGTGACCCTTTTTACCCTGTTTGTCGCCGCCACATTGGAGATCGTGAGCCAAGGCCAAGGGACCCGTGCGCTGGTGCAGCGGATCACGCGATGGGCGCGGACCCGCCGAAGCGGTATGCTCGCCAGTTGGGGCGCAGGGATGGTGGTTTTCTTTGATGATTATGCCAACTGCCTGATTGTGGGAGGCAGCATGCGATCGGTCTCAGACCGACTTGGCTTTTCACGAGAGAAGCTCGCCTACATTGTCGACTCCACTGCCGCCCCCATGGCAACGCTCGCATTGGTGAGTACCTGGATCGGCTTCGAAGTGAGTCTCATGGGCGACGCACTCGCAGCCTCGGGCATTGAGACAAACGCATACGCCTTTTTTTTGGAAGGCCTTCCTTACCGATTCTATCCATTCCTCGCGCTGTTTTTTGCGCTCGCCATCGCATGGACCGGCCGCGATTTTGGACCCATGCGGTCAGCCGAGATGCGGGCTCAACGCGAGATGGCCCCGCCCGATTCGGACACGGTTCCACCGATTCGAGCTTGGCTGGGCGCAACCCCGATCGCCGCGTTGGTGGGCGTTACCGGCGTGTCACTCTGGGTGCAAGGGACTGCCTCCGCCGGGTCGGGTGCTCGGTTGTTCGAGATTATTGGCGGTGCAGACGGCTACGACGCAATGCTGCACGGTTCCATCGCCTCTCTCACGGTAGCAGCCATCGGCGCCGTCAGCGTTCGGGCCTTGACATCAAAGGAGGTCACCGAGGCGGCGTTGGCCGGTATTCGGGGTCTTGTTGATGCCATGGTTGTGTTGTTCCTCGCATGGGCGATTGGGTCCGCCATCGGAGAACTTCAGGCCGCCCAATACCTCGTCGCGACCCTTGGCCCCGCAGTCCCCAGTTGGACACTGCCAACGCTTGTCTTCACCATTAGCGCTGCCATTGCCTTCGCCACTGGAACGAGCTTCGGCACCATGTCCATTATGATACCGCTCGCAATTCCACTCGCCCTGCAGCTCGAACCCACCACGAGCTTGGCGTTGGCGACCAGTGCGGCCGTCCTCTCGGGCGCCACGTGGGGGGATCACTGTTCGCCCATCTCCGACACCACAATTCTTTCCAGTACCGGCACGGGCTGCGACCACGCGGCCCATGTTGCCACGCAGCTTCCCTATGCATTGTCAGCCGGCGCCATCAGTATCCTGCTGGGAAGCCTGCCCGCTGGATTTGGCGTGAACCCATGGGCGTGCCTCGTCCTTGGGTGCGCAGCGTGTGCCGCGATTGTCCGCTTTGTTGGAAAGCCGCTGCCTAAGGCTATTTCGTCTTCTTGATTTTGCCGCTCTTGAGCATGCCGGTGTACTCATCGAGCATGCCCCGCACTTTGCCACTCAGCAGCAACAGCCCCAAAATGTTCGGGAATGCCATCCCAAGAATCATCAAGTCTGAGAAATCGAGAACATTACCGGCGGTCACGACCGAGCCCAAAAACGCGAAGAACAAAAAGAGTCCCCGGTACACCATTGAACTGCCGTCGCCGAACAACCACGCCCAGCACCGCTCACCGTAGTACGACCAAGAAATCATGGTCGAAAATGCAAAGAGGAACACCGCGGCAGACAACACATACTGGAACCATGGAATGACACTTGTCATCGCCAACGATGTGAGTGCGCCGCCTTGTCCGGCTTCCCGAGCAGCCACATAGGCCAGGTCTGTACTGTTCCAAGCACCCGTGATCACGATGACCAAGGCCGTCATGGTGCATACCACCACCGTGTCAATAAACGGCTCGAGGACCGCAACAACACCCTCTTCGACCGGGTGCTTCACCTTTGCGGCTGCGTGAGCAATCGCCGCTGAACCCACACCGGCCTCGTTCGAGAATACCGCGCGCTTCACGCCGATAACCAGCACTCCAATGAACCCACCCTCAATCGCATCAGGATTAAAGGCTCCGTCGATAATCGCCGCAACAGCGCCCGGAATCGCACCGGCGTTGACGGCGAGAATGTAGACGCAGGCCAGAACATAGACCGTGCACATCAGCGGAACAATCCGCTCCGCAACAGTGGCAATGCGCTTGATGCCACCAATAATGACAACGCCAACGATTGCCGTGATGATCAACCCATACAGCCAACCCTTGTCAGCAAAAAACGGCACAACCGTTTGAATCTGACTCATGGATTGGCTGACTTGAAAGGCATTTCCACCCCCAAAGGAGCCGCCAATGCAGAGTATGCAAAACAGCACCGCCAAGACCCGGCCAAGCTTACCCATCCCCTGCTCAGCGAGGCCATTGCTGAGGTAATACATGGCGCCACCCATGATTCTGCCGTCGCTCCGCTTCTGCCGGTAGGCTTGCCCAAGGGTGCACTCCGTAAACTTTGCGCTCATGCCGATCAGGCCTACCAAGATCATCCAGAACGTGGCGCCAGGTCCCCCCAAGGCCACCGCAATCGCCACACCGGCAATGTTTCCGAGCCCCACCGTCGCAGACAACGCAGCGGACAATGCCTGAAAATGAGTGACCTCTCCC
>DEBL01000086.1 GCA_002348535.1 Deltaproteobacteria bacterium UBA2957
TGGTCGGTGGCCGGAAGCGCGGTCGCCACCGAGAAGCTCGCCCAGTCGAGTCCCAGACCCGCCGCAAACCGTATGGTGTCTTCGACGTCTTCGTGCGTTGCATCATAATACCCAATCATGAAGTACCCGCGCGTGTCGACTCCCTCTTCACGGCAGATTCGGAACGCGCGCTCGGTTTGCTCGCGCGTGATCTGTTTGTTCATGATTTTCAGGACCCGGTCCGTTCCAGCCTCAACGCCCATGTGGATGGAACGCAAGCCAGCCTTACGGAGTTCTCGGACCACTTCGCGGTCTACGGTATCCACCCGAGCGCGGATGTTGAACTTGACTGTCAGTCCCCGACGCTGCACTTCTTCGGCGAAGTTACGCATTCGGCGCTTTCCGATGGTGAATGTCTCATCGAAGAACACGATCTCGCGAACGCCATAGGTGCGCTCCAGAAACTCCATCTCGTCCACGACATGATTGACGTCGCGGAACCGCAGCTTTTCTGAGTAGACCTGTGAGCAATACCCACACTTCCACGGACAACCGCGAGTGGTGACCATGGTTGCGAATGGTTTCAGCAGAGTGAGGCAGTGGTAGTCCGTGACGGGCATCAGGTCCCATGCCGTCATCGGATACTTGTTGATGTCCTTGCTCAGTTCGCGGCTCTCGGTCTTGACGATTTCGCCGGATGAGTCTCGGTATACCAACCCCGCGATGTCATCCCAGCCGCCACCGCCCTGTTCGACGTGGTCGCAGACGTCCAGAAAGACGTCCTCACCGTCGCCAACGATTGCCATATCGAAGCAGTCCCACGACAGGCTTTCTTCGGCGTAGATGGTCATGTGAGGGCCGCCAACCACCACTAAGGCGTTCGGGCATACCTCTCGGACCATTTGCGCGATCTCGATGACCGCAGGCCACCCCAAGGTTTTTGCCGTCAGCGCCACAATGTGGGGATCGTAGTCGCGCACCCGGCCAGTCACATCTTTTGGATATTTGTTCTCGACATGGAGGTCGATCAGCTGCACGGGGTATCCGTTCTGCCGAACCCAAGCGGCCAAGCCCCCAAGTGCCAAGCTCGGGAAAATTCCAAGTTTTTCCGCAGCTTTCTTGGACAGCGGCTGCTGGTCTGCAGCTTCGTGGTACTTGATGAAAAGCACCCGGGTGTTTTTCTTTGACACGGTCCGGACCCCCTGATCCCTATAAATCTACCATTTACAGAGCCGTATGCCACTACTGATGTGCTCTTAACTGAGATTGACGGTGTACGGAGGGTGCCTTACGGCATCATTTCCCGCGCGCGAGCGCGATCACCCCTTGAAGACCAGGTGGACCATGCAACGTGGATTTTTGCGGAGCGCGTTCGGACTCATTCTGCTGGCCGGCTTTTTCTTGCTCACCATCGTAAACGTGTGGCAATCGAATCGCATTGAACGGAATCAAATCGAACTGTTGAATCGTGTGGATGCTGTCGAGAAGACGATTGAAAATGGCGACTTCGGCACTCAACGCAGCGGAGGTCCATCTGGCGGCATCTTTGGCGCCGCTGAACCCAACTACGTCACGGAAGCCATGACGGACCCCGACAATGTCTTCACGCGCGACAGTTCGAACTGGCTTCCGGCGGAAGCCAAGCAAGGCGGGACGCTCAACCTCAAGATGGGCTCGGACCCGAAAGGGTTTAACTGGCTGGTCGAAAACGGTGCGGACGTCTCCGAAATCCAGTCCTACGTTCACATCGGTGTTGGGCGCTACCACCTCAAAGATGTCACGCGGTACCGAGGTGAGTTGGCCTATCACTGGGCCATTTCCGACGACAACCGCACCCATACGCTGAAACTCCGAAAGGACTTCCAGTGGCACAAACCTGCTGTGGACTGGAGCAGCGGCCGCTTCGACTGGCTCAAGGGCGACCACCCCGTGACGGCCCACGACTTGGTCTTCATGCTCGACCTTCTGACCAATGATCAGGTGGCCGGCGCAGCGCCACTGCGAAGCTATTTTGATGAACTAGAAGGCTACGAAGCTCTCGATGACTACACCTTCCAGATTCGCTTCAAAAAGCCCAAATACATGCAGAAAGTCGTGGTGTTGGGCCTGTACCCGCTACCCAAGTTCTTGTACGCCTACGACGAGGCTGGTGAAGCCTACGAACCAGAAGTCATCGGCAAGCGGTTCGAGGATCACTGGTACAATCCCATGGGACTCGGCGCGGGGCCCTACAAGCTGACGCGCTTCGAGCCCGGCGTGGCCATTGAGTTGGAGCGCAACGCTCGCTTTCCATTGGGCGGAAACGCCATGGACAAGATCGTCTACTCGATTCTAAAAGATCAGAACCAGCCGCCGCGCAAACTTCGCACCGGTGAGTTGCACCTCTCGAGCCTGCAGCCGGCCCAATACCGGGCCGAGGTCCTTGAGGGCGATGCCGATTCGCCCTTCAAGAACGGAACGCTCGAAGGCGGAGAGTTCTGGTCCTACAACTACTTCTATATCGGCTGGAATGCGGACCAACCCTACTTCGCCGATAAGCGTGTTCGGCAAGCCATGAGCCATGCCTTCAATGCCCAGTTGCTGATCGATGACGTATTCTTGGGCCTCGGTGAGCGGTGCACTGGACCCATGCCCACCGTCCAGCCCTACTACGACCGCAGCCTCGAGCCGTACGCCTTCGATCTTGAGCGAGCCAAGGCCCTGCTCGACGAGGCGGGCTGGACCGACTCAGATGGCGATGGGGTTCGCGACAAACTGATTGAGGGGGAGTCTATCCCCTTCGAATTCAAGCTTGTCGTTTTCGGTTCCTCCAACGAATACAAAACCGTAGGCAACATCTACAAGGAAGACTTGGCCAAGATCGGAATCCGCATGAATGTCGCCCCCATGGAGTGGGCCAACCTGTTGAAGAAAGTCGATGCGCGCGAATTCGATGCCGTGACCCTCGCGTGGGTGTCTGGCCCCCCCGTGGACTTCCGCCAAATCTGGCACAGTTCCCAAGCAGACCTGCCCAAGGGTTCCAACCGGGTCGGATTTCGAAATCCAGATGCCGACCGAATCATCGAAGCGCTTGAGGTCGAATTTGACGAACGCAAGCGTCGCGACCTCGCTCAAGAGTTCCACCGGCTGCTCTACGACGAACAACCCTACACATTCTTCTACACCCGCAAGAGCGTGGTCTTCTGGCAGAAGGAGCTCCAAAATGTCTGGTTCCAGCTGACCCGGCCCCATCTCAACCCTCGACCCTTCTACTTCGAAGGCTAAGCGGAGCTCAACGCCGTGCTGAACTACGTCATCAAGCGTGTCCTCCTGATGGTGCCCACCTTCGCGGCCATCAGCTTGGTGATCTTTGTGGTGTTGAACTTCGCACCCGGGACACCGGGCGCTCAGATGGCCACCGGCGAAGGCGGCGGGCAAGATGCGTCCACCGCTGGCGAGCAACGCGAAAGCTATCGAATCTTCAAAGAGCAGTTCAACTTGGACAAGCCGGTCTTGTACAACACCCGCTACAACTTGGGGAAAGACGAGATCAGGGCGGAATTGAGCGCCATTCTGAACGAGTCGGGCGACGTCCCGGCCGGGCGACGGATTGAGGCGCAAGAGAACATCGAGAACTGGGGCCGATACGCAGTGCCCGGCCTGATTGCAGTGCTCACCGACTTGGACGCCACAGCACACCTGCGCGCCTTGGCGAGCCAACGACTGACCTTCAACGGCCAGCGGCAAAACAAAAACGTCTACAAGAAAAATCTGAGCGATGACGAGCGGAGCGAGGTCAAGGCCATCTCAAAGGCCAACTCCGAAATCCGTGGATGGAGTTTTCAGGCAGACTCTCCTCCCGAGGAAATCGACTCCATCATGGCCGAGTGGTCCCAATGGTACGGTACCAATGCTGGAGACTGGGCGTACAGCGCATCGGATAAGGCTCAGATCTTCCTCTTTGATACCCGCTTTGCCAAGTACTGGAACAACCTCGCCCGACTCAACTTTGGCGTTTCGCACGTCGACAAGCGTCCCGTCCTGCAGAAGGTCATCAGCAAACTGAAGTACTCGATCACCCTTAGTTTCTCGTCTGTGTTGTTGATTTACGCGATCAGCCTGCCCCTCGGAATCTGGTCGAGCATTCGCCAGAACACCCTTGCCGATCGGGTCGTCACCACCGTGCTGTTCATGCTGTACAGCCTACCCAGCTTCTTCGTTGCCGTGTTCATGCTCAACCTGCTGACGCGCGGCACACCGCTTCAGATTTTTCCGACATCGGGATTTGAAAGCCTCGACACCAGTCAAATGACGCTCCTCGAATACCTCAAGGACGTTGGCTGGCACATCATTCTGCCCATCTTCTGCGGATCATACGCAGCCTTGGCCGCCCTCTCTCGCTACGCCCGATCGGGCCTACTGGACGTGATCCGGTCGGATTATGTTCGAACGGCCCGCGCCAAGGGTCTACCCGAGAGCGTCGTCATCCTGAAACACGCTGCCCGCAACGGCATGATTCCCATCCTGACTCTCCTCGCATCCTTGCTTCCGACCTTGATCGGCGGATCGGTCGTCATCGAGGTGGTCTTTGGCATCCCGGGCATGGGGTCTTTCTTGTTCGAGAGCATCAATCTCCGCGACTACAACGCGGTCATGGCAGTTCTGCTGATCAGTTCCGCACTCACCTTGATCGGAATGCTGATTTCTGACCTCTCTTATGCGCTGGTCGATCCGCGCATCACCTTCGAGTAGTTCGATGAGTCAACCCCTCCTTCCCGATGTCGCGCCTCCCGAAGATCAAACCTTCGGCGATATTGTCTGGATCCAGTTTAAGAAAAACCGCGTGGCGTATGTCTCGCTGTGGGGCCTTGCTGGTTTGTTCCTGTTGGCCACCATCGCCCCACTGCTCGCGAGTGGACGTCCGTTTATATGGGACATCGGCGAGGGACGTTCGTACCCTTGGTTCTCGTCTCTGCTCGATCGAAACTACTTCGAAAATCCTGTCGATATTTTCTTCAACCTCATCTTGATCCTCGCCGTTCCCCTTGCCGTTGTCATTACGGTACGACTGAAACAGATTCGCGGTCTTGGTCTCGACAAACGGCCCCGACGGGCCAAGATTGCCCGCGAGGTTCGCATGCTCGTTGGCGTCTTGACGATCGCCTTCATCGGCATTCTCTTCACGCCGCATAGCGAACCGTACACGCAGTACGCCGATATCGCTGAACAACGTATGGAGAACGGCGACCCCACCACCGCAGTGTTCCCGCCCGTCCGGTACATGTTCCGGAAGACCGGCTTCAAAAGCCTCGAAAGCCCCAGCTGGAATCACTGGCTGGGCGTCGATGAGAGCACTCGTGATGTCGCGGTACGACTGCTGTATGGCACGCGGATTTCCCTGACGATCGGTGTGATTGCGGTGGCAATTTACGTGACCATTGGGATCATCCTTGGCGCCCTTGCCGGATTCTTTGCGGGCAAGACAGACATGATCATTCAGCGCCTAATTGAGATTGTGATGAGCATTCCCTCGCTGATCATCATCTTGGTATTGGTGGCCTTCTTGGAAAAAACAAGCATCTTCCACATCATGTTGGTGATCGGGCTGGTTCGATGGACAGGTGTCGCCCGCTTGGTGCGGGGCGAGTTCTACCGCTTGCGGGGGCAAGACTTCGTGACCAGCGCCGTGGCTCTCGGCTTTCCGACTTGGAAAATCATCTTCCACCACATTCTTCCCAACGCGATGGGACCCGTACTCGTCGCCGCTACCTTCG
>DEBL01000325.1 GCA_002348535.1 Deltaproteobacteria bacterium UBA2957
GTCTGCATCGGCGTCTGCATCGGCGTCTTCATCGGCGTCTGCATCGGCGTCTGCATCAGGGAATGTAGCATCCTCAATCGGAGATGATTGGGGGGAATCAGATTCCTCCTCGGTGCAGGCAAAAAATCCACTGAGCAAGGATGCGATGATGAGCGTGTTCATGAGATTCTCCGAGAGCCCTTAGACGTGCGGGCGCAGGCTGTCATGGGCGAGATGTGCCCGGCGCTCGCCTTAACACCTTATCTCCGGAGACGAAGACTGTTGAGGGCGAAAGGCTTCACACTGTTTACGGTGGAGGGGCGTTCAACTGCAGGGCCGGGGTCCGTGTGTGAGCCACTACGCGCCACTCGTCGTCTTCCCGTTGCAGTTCGACTTCAAAGGTGAGCAGGTCTGCACTTACCGGCATAGCGATGGTCGCCCCTTTCTCTTTTTCGAATACGGCAGCGTCAAAGCTAGCTAAGGCTCCGTCACCCTCAACTCCAACATCGATCGCGCTCATCCAGACACCGATCGGGCCCCGTTTTCGAAATTGACTCCAGAGCAGACCGTAGAGGCCTTTTCGATTCATCCCTTCTGCATCAATGTAGGTCTCGGACACCGGACCCATGGCCTGCGCAATATCGGCAGCTTCGATGCCTGAAGCTACCTCTTTGATTGCGGCTCTGATCTGATCTTCATCAGTAAGCTCCCCGTCGAAGAATCCGACGGTCCACGCCATGGCCCCAAGCAGAACACTCACCAACGCAAACTTCGTTTGTTTTTTCATTTTGCCTTTCCGTGTGTGATGAGACCGGTGCTTACGGTACACTTTAGACGAGGGGAGAGACCAACACAGTGGCTCGTAAGAAGTTCCAATGGTCCCGTGAGGGCGATGATCCCGACGGCGAGGTGCATTTCACGG
Organism: Deltaproteobacteria bacterium UBA2957; assembly: GCA_002348535.1. Lineage (GTDB taxonomy): Bacteria > Myxococcota_A > UBA796 > UBA796 > UBA796 > UBA796. The sequence goes on from DEBL01000325.1 coordinate 902, forward strand.
AACGAACACCGCGGAATGAGCTTCGAAGGCGAAAGACTCGAGTCAACCAACTGGGTCGAAATCTTGTAAACATGAAAGCCGACCAGCTTCGCGAGGTGGAGATGCCCGAAGCCGTCGCCGAGGCTGTGACCGAGGCGAGAAGGCTGGTGGCGAAGGGGAACGTCAAAGGTGGAATGAAGCGACAGATGCTCTTCGTATCCGCGGTGTTACGAGGGGTAGACGAGACCGATTTCGAACGGATGTTCGATGACATGAGCCGTGTCTTAGGGCTTCGCTGAGGTGTGTGAATGAAGGGTTCGGCGCTACTTGTGCTGCTCGGGCTTGCCGGCTGTGAGGATGTACAGAAGGCGAATGCCCCGGTGGTTGCTGCGGTAGAAGGCCCCACCTTTTACCAAGACATCCTGCCGCTTGTGGGTGAGAACTGTCAGCAGTGCCACAACTCCACACTGCCGATGGGCGCTGCATTTCCTCTTGAGACGTATGAGCAAATCGCTGCGTTCGCACCGGTTCTGTTGAGCAAGATGAATCCCGTCGGCGACACTACCGACCCGTTTTTCATGCCGCCCTTCAACGCGAAAGACGGCGCTGAGTGCTCCCCTCCTCACGCGTTCCGAGGCACGTACGCGGTCGAGCAGAGTGAATACGACCTGTTTGCGGAGTGGATCGACAATGGAAAGGCCAAGGGAGACCCATCCACGCTGGAACCGTTCACGGTGCCGCCGATGGTTGACCTCGAAGGCAGCATTACAGCCCTTGAGTTTGCCGCCGACTACAACGTGCCACCGCCCGCCGAGGCGGGGTACGACACCTTCCGGTGCTTTGCACTGCAGACCGAAGATGGTCTGGTTGCCCCGCCAGTCGACCTCTGGATTGATGGGTTCCAGTTTCGGCCCGGAAATCCGCTTATCGCCCACCATATGTTGGTGTTTTCGGTCCCTGATCTGAATGAGCATTTGGCGGCGGGGTTGGTCGAGGATCCCGAGACGAACAGTTGGGCCTGTGATGGGGCCGTCAGTCGGGCCGACGGTTCGTACATTGTGCGCGATTTCAGTCTCGTCTGGGGCTGGGTGCCAGGGGGGCTTCCGCTCGACCTTCAGTGGAACATGGGCATGCGCTTGCGAGCCAACACCGGCTTGGTCATACAAATGCACTACAACACGCTTGCTGAACCCGATGACCTTGTCGACCGCAGTCAACTTGAGATGCGCGTCCGCGATACACCGCCCGAGCGAGAAGCCATCTTTACATTGGTGGGCGTCTTCAACTCATTCGGTACTGATGAGGTTGATGATCCGCCTTTTGAAATACCGCTGGGTGCATCCGAGCATGTCGAATCGTATACAGAACCGCATCAACGAGGAGACATGCGCTTGTGGGGGTTCGGAGCGCACATGCACTATGCGGGGACGTCACTAGACCTTCGCCTGCTCAACGATGACGCCGAAACCTGCCTCCTAAACGTTCCGCGGTACGACTACAACTGGCAGCAGATGTACACATACGAGGCCGATTGGGAAGACCTCCCGCAAATCCGCAACGGAGACTCGCTACGGGTGAAGTGCACGTATGACAACACTGAGGGCAACGTGATGTTGCAGAAGTACCTCGGTGGCCCAGTTGTGGGTGGAATGCGGTTGGGCGACGGTACCAGCGATGAGATGTGCATCGTGGGGCTCGGGTTGGCTTGCGACGGGATGTGCGAAGAGACGGAGGCTCCTCCTAGCCCAAGGCCATAATCTCATAGGAGCGTTGGCCACGGGGCGTTTCGACATCAAAGGCATCGCCGACTTCCAGGTCTTCCATTGCAGCGCCGAGAGGACTCGCCAGTGAAATCAAGCGGATCACATGGCCACCAATCGTTGCTTTGCCTCCGCCGACCGGACCGATGTAAACCCATTCAGACCGGGCTCCGTTCACTTCGACGAGTGCTCCCACCTGAACGACCGGATGGGTGAGCGGTGCTGTGGCTTGTTCGGTGGCGAGCCATGCACTGAGCTTTCGCAATTCGGCGATTCGCCATGCTTGGCCTCGAGCAAGATACGAGGCCTCAGTGGCCCGCGTGTCGTATTTGCCCTCCGCCTTGGTCTCAGTGTTCGTCGCCTCGTCTCGCGCCATTGCAGCGGTCGACTCAACGCTTTGCAACTCCCCATCGATGGCGGCTTGCAGCGCACGGACGGCGTCGATTTTTGAGGGCGGGCTGAGGGGCTGAACCGGCGGGGTCACGACTGTTTGAACTTCTTCCGTCTGTGGTGTTGCTTGGGGCCACGCTTTAGGGTCTTACCCTTGTGCTTTCGGCGGGGAGCATCATTGTACTCCTTTCGGCCACGCGCGAGCGACAAGTACGTGGTCCGTCCGCGAATCGTGAGTTTGTCATGTTTGGCCAACACGGCTTCTGCCACCGAGCGAGGCAATCCAACAAAAGAGTTCTTGTCGAAGAGCATCACCCTTCCGATGTCGCCGCCATTGACGCCAAACTCGTTTGCGAGCGCACCCACAATGTCGCCGGGACGCACCCCAGCGAACTTGCCAACACCGATGAACAACTCCACTTCATTCACGCGTCGGATGTCGTTTTCATTCCTTGGCTCGCGGCGAGAGCGGTGTTCTTTGTGGCCGGCATCTTCTCGTCGCTCACGCCGTTCGCGTCGTTTTGGCTCGGGTTTCGGCGGGGCGAGGTCAACCCCTCGTGATCGATTGAGCATGTGGATGGCCGCCGCCGCCATAGACATTGGGTCTATCTCGGATGCAACCCCGTGTTCGGTAAGCCATTGAAACTCATGCTGAAGGTCGACTGAAGTCAGCACGCCTTCGACTTCATTCCACAGAATTTGTCGTTGTTGTGCCGCAATCTCCGCGTTTGTCGGCGGGTCTATTTCTTGGATGTCGTATTTGATTGCCTTCTGCAGAAATCTCAGTTTTCGTTGTTCACTGGGTGTGACGAGGGTGACCGCGAGCCCCGTCGCGCCCGCGCGACCGGTTCGTCCAATGCGGTGGGTGTATGTTTCAGCCGACCCGGGGTAGTCGTAATTTATGACGCGAGTGAGGTGGCTCACATCGATTCCGCGAGCTGCAACATCGGTCGCGACCAGCACATTGAGCGACTTGGCTCGCATGCGATTGATGACGCGTTCGCGCGCCGCCTGATTCAGGTCGCCGTGAATCGCATCGGCGGCGATCACTTGTTTTGTGAGTGCATCGGCAACTTCCGCACAGCCTCGACGGGTCCGGCAAAAAATCAGCGTGTACCCCGAAGGCTCGGCCAGTAACAATCGCGCGAGGGTGTCGGCCTTGCGGCGGGCGGGAGCGCGAATCCAAAACTGTTCGATGTGGTCGGTTGATAACGA
>DEBL01000278.1 GCA_002348535.1 Deltaproteobacteria bacterium UBA2957
CTTTGGCTTCACGGTGGGACCCTTCATCGGTGGCGAGCTATCGGTTCATGGGTTGGCGGCCCCCATCTGGTTTGCCGCTGGTCTGTCCGCAATCAACCTATTCCTCGCGTTTATTTGGTTGAAAGAAACCCGGAACCCCGACACTGAGCGGCCCGAGCGGTCGATTAGTCCCGCAACTTTTGTCCGAGTGGTCGGACACCCCGTCGTTGGCCTCTGCATCGCGCTGACATTCGTGATGACAGTCGCCTTTGCCATCATGGAAAGCAGCTTTACGCTGTTCGCGGAGCACGTTCGAGACCTCGACGCGCGGACCGTGGGGCGAATGTTTGGTATCGCTGGCCTCACGATGATCGCAGTGCAGGGCACACTCATCGGTCGACTGGTCAAGCGGTTCGGCGAAGCGCCCTTGGTCCCGGTCGGGGTGGCCTTGCTCGCCATTGGTCTTATTGTCCTGCCCTTCGCACCCCCGCCAACCGCGATGGTGCTCGTTTTTGTCGTAATGGCAATGGGACAAGGAATCGCCAGCCCCAGTCTGAACAGCTTGATCTCCAAAGGGGCAGCCCCGAATGAACAAGGGTTCGTGCTGGGCACCAACCAGTCCATGAGCGCGCTTGCCCGAGCAATCGGACCCACATTCGCTGGATGGCTCTACCTCGGTGGTCCTGCATGGCCGTTTTTTGCGAGCGGCGGAATCTTGCTGGTGTCCATCGCACTTGCTCGGGCAGCGGTAACACAACATGCAAAAAACATCGCAGTTTGATGTACACTCAACGACGACCACATCGGAGCGCTTGTGCTGGGGAACCATTCATTTTTGATGCTGTTGTTTGCGCTTGGGTGCAGCAACGAAAAGTCAGTCTCGCCCCCTGGAAACCAGGCACCTGAAGCTGAAATCACGCGGCCTTTAGTGGGTGAATTGGTTCGCAACGGTGCGTTTTTTGTCGCCAGTGGTCGCGTGTCGGACACCGACCACAGTGCGGAAGAGTTGTCGGTCCGCTGGGTCATGAAAGACGAAGAGCGCTGCGGACCGCTTCCACCGGATGCCGAGGGAAACACTACCTGTGAACTGTCCTTCGGATGGGATCGGGCGGCGCTAACGATGATTGTCGTCGACCCAGAAGGCGCGGAGGGCGACGATACCGTCGAAGTCACCGTCGAAGAAGCAGAGGCCCCTCAAGTCCGCATCACCAGTCCCGATGATGGCGCCGAATACCGATCCGACGAACTCATCTATTTCACAGCCGAGGTATCCGACGGTGAGGACCGACCGGAGGGCATCGGACGCGTCTGGGAATCCGACCAACAAGGATTGTTGGATATGAACGATACGGTGACGAGTGATGGGCGGGTTGAGGGCAGCATCCGACTGGAGCCAAACAACCACATCGTCCGGTTGTGGGCCACCGATACGAGCGGTCGAACCTCAGGCGACGAAGTCAATGTCCGGGTTTATCCACCGGCCGCTCCCCCAACCGTTTCCATCACGACTCCTGCTCCAGACACTGTGTTTGAGCTCGGGTCGCTCATCGTATTCGAGGCAACGGTAGGCGATGAGCGGGACTCTGCTGACGCACTCGAGGTCGCTTGGGGGTCCAGCGCAGACGGCGCCCTCGGTGCAACCACGGCCGACTCGTCGGGCAACGTAACGTTCGCCAGTGACGAACTCTCAGAGGGCAATCACCTCGTCACCGTGACTGTCACAGATTCAGATGGCATGACATCGACGGCGAACGTCACGATTGCGGTGGGTGGGGGCGACACAGGTCTCTAAAAATCCAACTGAGCCCGGATCGGCCCGAGGTCGGCTTGAGCGTGTTTCAAAACCTTCATCACTTGGTCCGCCAACGCCGGACCCTCGCGTTCAATCGCCTCCCGAAGCGGTTGGACATCGCCGAGGGCGGCCTGAGAAGCGAGGCGGGCAATCAACGCTTTTCCGGTCGGGTCTTCATCCAGCCGGCCAGCCTGTGAAAGCGCCTCGTCCCACTCGCCTACGAGGGCGTGAGCAAGGGCGACGGGCGCCACCAACTCCGGGGTCACCTCACATCCCGCTTGCTCGGCTTCTTGCCCAACAGCAATCGCGGCCTCCGGGTCTCCCAGCTTCAGTTGAATGCGGGTCACGTTGTAGCAACTCTCGTGAAAGGGCCGCGGCGGGTGCACCACGGCCTCGCGGTACCAGTGGGCAGCCTGCACCGCCTCGCCTTGGTCCTCCAACCAGCGGGCCAATGCACCCATCGCGTAGCCGCTGGGAGCCCGCTCAATCGACGCCTTCCACAACGTTCCATCGTTGGCCCAGATGGGAACTTGCATGGATGAACCAATGACGCATGCGAACACGGCCCCAACGCCCACGATTTGCCTCCAGCCTTGGTGCATGACGGATGCCACCATCCATGCAACCCCAACCATCGGTAGGTACATGTACCGGTCAACTACAGCACCAACATGGGCGACTGCCGCGAACGCTGGCGCGAGTCCGAGCCCCGCCACGATCAATCCGTAGCGGGCCAAGGTGCCGCCCGTCCATGCTAGAACAGCGAGGAGGACCACCGTGCATCCGGCCAGCCCCCAAGGAATCACCGGCTCCCACGCGAGGTGGATTACGGGTGCTTCTGCCACCGGCCATATCAATTTGTCCAAGTACAACGCGAGCGCTGGACCGCTAAACGCGTTCAAGTGGGCGGCATCCGCTTGTGCGGGAGCGCCCACTCCAGCCCACCATCGCAGCACGAAGGCCGCAGCAAGCCCCCCAATCATCGCCAGATGGGCCATGAAGGTACCCCATCCCCCCCAGCGAACCCGACTGGTGCACATCAACACGATCGGAGCAAAGGCAACGCTCTCTTTGCACAACATCGCCGCACAGGCCGCTGCGGCACCCCCAACAAGGGCCCCGAGACTTGGGCGATGTTTGCTGAGCAACAACAGTGCAAGCAACATCCACGCGGCCGCCATGGGATCGTTGCGCGCAGCGACAAACCCGACAGCCTCGACTTGAACGGGATGAACCGCAAACACGGCCGCGCCAATCGTGGCAGCCATACGGCTCACCTTTAGCCTGTCGAGAAGCCGCAAGAGCAACACGACCGCCAGTCCGTGCCAAAGCAAGTTGTGAAAACGGTGCGCTCCGGGATCGAGCCCTGCAATCGCACGGGTGAGCGCCAAGTCCACCAACATTAGCGGGCGGTAATAGCCCGGCTCGGGTTCGGGTACCGGCGTCGAACCCCACAGGTCGGTCTGAAACATGGCGACCGCATTGGCGAGCGAATCCGTGAGAGAATTGTCCACAACAAGGAGGTGGTCATCCCATACAAAGTCGCCCGACACGAGGGGTAAAAAAACCGCCAGCATGGCCGCAATGAGCAGCACTCGAGCATAAAATGGGGACGATAGGTTCATGATTCAACCATAGAGGAATCGACACAATTCTACGACTGCGGACATTGTCTGTCCGCCTCACTGATTGTCCTGCGCACGCCTTCGAAATATACTGAACACATGTTCAGGTATCTTGTTGCATACGCCCCTACGTTCCGCCTTGACCGATGTGGTTGGTCCGACCATGTCCCTGTGGTTCTGGTCTCTGAAGAACGCAATGCTCTCCGTGTTCAATCATGCACTTCGCGTGCCGCCAAGGCGGGCGTCCGAATTGGAATGAGTTTGTCGGCCGCGCGCGCGATCGTTCCCACACTTGAGGCAGAGTGCCTCAATCCGGACACAGAGGCGGCCGATCTCGAGTCGCTGGCCACCCAGCTGCTGCGCGTATCACCGTGCATCGCGCCCCTTCCTCCGGACGCCATTGTGGCTGAAGTTTCTCGGAGTCAAGCAGCCGGTTCCGAGCGATCCATCATGGAGCGAATTCGCATACGCATGAATCAACTCGGCCACACAGCCCATGTTGTGATTGCGGATGAGCCAACCACTGCCCTGCATGTCGCGCGATGGCAACGCCGCAGCACCATTGTTCCCCCCAACCATGGCCCTCAAGCCTTGGCGCCTTTGCCGTTGCATGTGTTGGACATCCCTGAGTCTGAACACGCTCTATTGGCGAGCTTAGGAATTCATACGGTGGGGCAATTTTCCGCTGTTCCCGCCTCCAGTCTTACGGGTCGTTTCTCTCCTACTGTTCTGCTCGCTCACGCCCTGTCCTGTGGACGATCGGCGCGGCCAACCATGAGTCCATGGACAGAGTCCGGACCGATCTCTTTGACGCAAGATCTGCCCGCACCCATCGTCGAATTCGAGGCCTTAACGTTCGTGGTCGCTGGGCTGGTCCGCGAGCTCAGTGCTCGACTGACGGCCCGAGGCTCCGCCATCACTCAAATTGAACTGGTTCTTCGCTTGTCGAGTGGACGAACCCAGTCATTTGGACTCCGACTTGGCCCTCCCACACGAAACCCCACCACCATTTTAAGTCGCATCCGAACCCGCACATCCGACTCCAAACTGGGTGGTTCCGTCACATCCATCGTTCTCACCACCAGCACTGCTGCCCCATTTGATGGTCATCAACTCGATCTGCGCGATCCCCATCGCAGAGATGAAGCCATCGTCGATGTCAGTGCTCGACTGCAGGACGTCCTCGGCAGTCGAAGCGTGCTCTCCGCACGCGCCATCCCCCGCCATAGACCGGAGGGGGCGTGGCGTCCCGTCCCCTTCGGTTCCATTATTCCATCGGGGCCATCCGCTGCCGCTGTTGAACAATACGCAACCCATGGCCCCGACCCCGTGGCCGCATGGAAAGGAAATCCTCAACCACTCGCCCCCGACCGACCACCCATCTTACTTTCGCCACCACAGGCCGTCGAAACCGACCTTCACCCCAACGGTGCTGTGACTTCACTGCATATTGATGGACGCTGGATTGAAGTGGACCGCCGAACGGGTCCGGAACACATCTCTGGGGAGTGGTGGGCTCGACCGTTCAACAGAATGTACTGGCGTTTTCAACTTTCCGACGGCCGACATTGTTGGGTGTACAACGAACATGACCGCTGGTGGCTGCATGGATGGTGGGACCGATGAGCGCATTCACCGAGCTCATCTGCCGAACTGCTTTCTCATTTGGTGAAGGAGCCTCGACACCCGAAGAGATGGTGGAGCACGCCGCCCATCTCGGGTGCGATGCTATTGGAATTACGGATCGAGACGGCGTGTATGGCTTACCCCGTGCTCATCGAGCGGCACGCGCCCATCGGCTTCGAATCATCCCCGGTGCATTGATCACCATTGAAGAGGGTCCAGGCGTTGCCCTTCTTGCTCGCGATATGGGCGGATGGTCTCACCTGAGTCGACTGATCACAGAGTCCCGGTCATCCACCCAGAAGGGGTGGGGCCGCGTTCCTTTAGCGAACCTGCTAAGCCGAGCCAGCGGACTCGAGGTCATCCTCATGGGGCAGTGGGCAACCGACCACGCGCATGAGGTCCGAGACGCATTTGGGGCGCACGCTTCCATTGCGCTGAGCCGCCAGTTCGATGGAAGAGACGCCTCTCGGTGGGATCAAGCCGCGCTCATGTCGGCCGCCACCCAGATTCCATTGGTCGCGACCAGCGATGTTGTCATGCATTCACCCTCACGAAAGCCACTGCATGACGTGCTCACCTGCATTCGCCGAAAGTGCACAATCGACCAAGCAGGAACATCCTTGGCGTCCAATGCAACTCGTTGCCTGCGCAGCCCTTCGGAAATGGCTGCCCTATTCGCATCCGCACCCTCTGCCTTAGAGCGTACCCGAGAAGTGGCTTCTCGGTGCCGGTTCTCAATGGATGACCTGCGTTACCTGTACCCCAAAGAAGTGGTTCCCGATGGGTGGACACCCATCCAGTGGCTTCGCCATGAAACCGAGGCTGGACTCGCTTGGCGGTATCCAGAGGGGACCCCACATCATGTTGAATCGCAGATCGAGCATGAACTTTCCTTGATTGAAAAGCTCGACTTCGCCGCCTATTTCTTGACGGTGTATGACACCGTTCGGTTTGCACGAGAGCGAAACATTCTATGTCAAGGTCGCGGCAGCGCTGCCAATTCGGCGGTGTGTTTTGCTCTGGGCATCACAGCCGTCGACCCCGCCCATTCGTCTTTATTGTTTGAACGATTCATCTCCGAAGAACGCGGAGAGCCGCCCGACATCGATGTGGATTTTGAACATGAACGTCGAGAAGAGGTGCTCCAGTATGTTTACGACCGATACGGACGACACCGGGCAGCCATGGTCAATGAAGTGATCTCATACCGAAGGCGATCGGCGATTCGAGATGCGGGAAAAGTTCTTGGGCTGAGCCCAGACCAAATTGACCGCATGGCCAAAGGAGGGTTGTGGTTTGATTCAGGGCATGTCCCTCCCAGCGCGCTCGCAAACGCAGGAATCGATGCCCGAGACCCTCGGGTAGAGCAGACCATTCGCATGGCGAGCTCTCTCCAAGGAATGCCTCGACATGTAGGAATTCATTCCGGTGGCTTCACAGTATCCAATGGGCCGTTGATTGATCTCTGCCCCGTCGAACCCGCTACTATGGACAATCGAACAGTCATTCAGTGGGATAAAAATGACATCGACACCGTCGGGTTCGTCAAGGTCGATCTGCTTTCCTTGGGCATGCTGACGGCCATCAGAAAGGGTCTTGAACTCGTCAGCAAACACTGGGATCATTCGTTTACAATGGCCACCATTCCGCATGACGACCAAGCGGTATACGACATGATCTGTCGCGCAGACACCATGGGAGTGTTTCAGATAGAAAGCCGCGCTCAAATGTCTATGTTGCCTCGACTGAGGCCACGCTGCTTCTACGATCTAGTCATCCAAGTCTCCATTGTTAGACCCGGGCCCATCCAAGGCGGAATGGTTCACCCGTATCTTCGGCGCCGACGTGGAGAAGAGGCCGTCACGTATGCCCACCCTAGCCTTGAACCCATTTTGGCGCGCACGATGGGGGTTCCGATATTTCAAGAGCAAGTCATGGCCATGGCCATCGCCGTTGGAGGGTTTTCTCCCGGAGAAGCTGATCAACTGCGGCGGGCCATGGGGGCATGGCGCAAGAAAGGAACGCTGGGGCCGCTGGCTGAGCAGCTCATGGAGGGAATGCGTTCTAACGGAATCTCTCAAGAGTACGCCGAGCAGATCCGTGCGCAAATCCAAGGGTTTGGTGAGTATGGGTTCCCTGAATCTCACGCTGCAAGCTTTGCGCGCCTCGTATACGTGTCAGCATGGCTTAAGCAGCACTACCCCGCAGCCTTTTGCGCGGCTCTCCTCAACAGCCAACCGATGGGCTTTTATTCTCCTCGCTCACTCTTGGATGACGCACGGCGTCACGGGGTGATTGTCCACCCGATCGATGTCCAATTCAGCGAGTGGGACAACACACTGGAACCGATGCCAGATGGGGACCAAGCAATCCGACTTGGGTTCCGTCAAATCAAAGGACTGTCCAGCAGCGCAGGACGCGAAATCCATGCAGAACGCTCACGCTCGGGCCCGTATACAAGCGTGGCAGGCCTCCAATCCAGAGCCCAACTCAATCGAAACGAACTCAGCAGGCTCGCGCGCGCTGACGCGCTGCGAGCACTGTCGCCAGATCGTCGCCAAGCCCTCTGGTCTGTGAGAGGCCTCTACGACCTGCCACTGTTCCG
>DEBL01000080.1:0-714 GCA_002348535.1 Deltaproteobacteria bacterium UBA2957
TGTTGAGCCGCCCACTCTTCGTGAAGATGGAGACTCTTGGTTCCAAGCGATGTTCCGGGCTTGGCGGTACCCGCAGTACTTTAAGCGACTTGCTCGAGACCACGGCGTGCCCATCGACGCGTACACGGTGAAAGTATTCGTCGTGTATGGCGGTCATTCTGCGGACATGGCCTCGCACTCGCGCGGCTCTAAAAAGGGACGCTTTGCGACTGCGTTCGTGAGCCTCGATGAGCACAATCCGGGGTACCCTCTTGTGACCATTGCCCACGAAGTTGGCCATGCACTCGGTGCAGCCGACACCTACGATCCCGAGACCAGTCGTGCACAGCACCCTGAGGGTTTTGTGGAACCATTTACCGATCCGCTCTATCCACAGCGGTACGCTGAGTTGATGGCCGTCGACATTCCCATTGCCCCCAACCTTGAGCGGGAAATCGCATCCCTCAGTCAACTGCGAGTCGGCCACCAAACTGCGGCGGATATGGGCTGGATTCCCCCCGAGCAGGCCGAACTGTTCTACACGCCTCCGGCCGAGACCCCGGAGGAGCGGCTGAACCCGGCGGTGAAACTCTCCCCCGATTCATCGGATTCTGGAGACAGCCAACGGCGCTGAACCGGTGCTCAGCTTGCGACTGGAACGGGTCCGATTGACTCCAAAGCGGTCAAGGCTGCACCGGCCGAATCGTACCGAACCACCGATGCTCTCGGGTGGTC
>DEBL01000080.1:1026-1456 GCA_002348535.1 Deltaproteobacteria bacterium UBA2957
AACCACCGATGCTCTCGGGTGGTCCTCAAACAGCGCTGTTGCGGTAACGAACACGTATTGCACGAACCCGGTTGCCCGGTCGGTAAACAAACAGTGGCATGGTTCCAACACGCCTACGTCGCCCACTCGGCACCAACTTTCGCGCGTCCTCGCTTCATCCAAACCGAGGCGTCCCGAGTGATCGAGCGTAAACACTGCGGGGGGCCCACTCGCGGCAAGCACTCGGTCGAAATCACTGCGCCACTCCATCACCCTCGCTCCAGTGGTCCGCGATACTTCGCCATCCCTCCCACAAGATAACGCGCCATCACACCCCGGTTCCGGGCCCACACCGCCATCTCTGCCGCCCGAGCGCCTCCGCCATCCACCAATACGACCCAATCAAATGAGGACAACTGCGCAACTGCATCGGCTTGAAACTGGTTGTACG
>DEBL01000080.1:1789-2165 GCA_002348535.1 Deltaproteobacteria bacterium UBA2957
GAGGTGTACTGCGCCAGGGATGTGCCCCCGGGCGAACTGTTCCGCAATGCGCAGATCAACCACACACGGTGGAACCTCCATTCCCATTCCCAATTCCCAACTGTGCAGTTCGAGTTCCATCAGTGGCTCCGGCGGATGTGCATTTCGATTTCCCGCTTGCGCAACATTTGGGTCATAATGGGATCACTGCGGGATCTGAATGAGGTTTACATTGTACATCGGGACATTGGTCCTAACCGCCGCGTGCTCAAGCAACGAGTTCGCAAAGGTGGACGAACCCGGAGCCGCTGTTGGTGAGGTGCTCACTGGCGATGAGATCGTTGATGGGTCAGCGGGTGTTTCCGGGCCGGAAGAGGTGTGCGATGGCATCGACAAC
>DEBL01000080.1:2475-11871 GCA_002348535.1 Deltaproteobacteria bacterium UBA2957
GAGGTGTGCGATGGCATCGACAACGACGGCGACGGCGCCATTGACGAAGGCACAATGCTGACCTTCTTTATCGATGCAGACGGCGATGGATACGGCAGTGAAGCGATCGAAGCGTGCGAACCGCCCTTGGGGACCGTCGAGATCTCCGGGGACTGCGCGGATGACGACCCTGCCGTGAACCCCGATGCGGATGAGGTGTGCAACCGCATCGACGACGACTGCAATGGATATGTCGATGAAGGGCTGATCCGCGACTATTTTATCGACCTCGATGCCGACGGATACGGTGCGCCATCCTCGAAGATTGCGGCCTGCGTAGCGCCCGAGGGCTACGTCGCCAATGACGGTGACTGTGACGACGGCAGCGCCCTCATATCACCAGACCAAGCGGAGACGTGCAACGGCACAGACGACGACTGCGATGGGCGCGTTGATGAAGGCGTGAGCACAACTTTCTACACCGATGCGGATGATGACGGCTACGGCGATCCCGCAACAGCGTTCCCATCGTGCGGAGCCCCAACGGGTGCCGCAACCATCCCCGGCGACTGCGACGATTCAGACCCTGCGATCAACCCGGAAGCCGTCGAGGTGTGCGACGGCGTTGACCAGGACTGCGATGGCGCCATCGACGACGGCGCCACAGTTGGCACCATCCTGTTCTACATCGACTCGGATGGCGACGGTTTCGGCCGAGGCGCCCCGTTTGAAGAATGCATCGTGCCGGCCGGATTCAGCGCCGAAAACGGCGACTGCGACGACTTCGACCCCTTGGTATTTCCCGATGCAGACGAGCGCTGCAATGGACAAGACGACGACTGCGATGGCGATATCGATGAGGGCGTCTTGACTGAGTATTACACCGATGGTGACGGAGACGGCATCGGGCGAGAGCCGTTCTTGGCGTGCGAGTTGCCTTCCGGAGCCAGCACCGTTGGCGGCGATTGTGACGACGCTCGAGACGATACCTACCCCGACGCTGATGAGCGCTGTGACGGTCGAGACAACGACTGCGATGGCACCATTGACGAGGGCGTCCTTATCGAGTTCTTTGTCGATGAGGATGGCGACGGATTCGGAACCACCGGATTGCTGGCCTGCGAATTGGAGGACGGGACTGCCGCGCTGTCGGGCGACTGCGACGACGACAATGAGGCGGTCAACCCCGGTGCTTCCGAGCGGTGCGACGGCATCGACAACGATTGCGATGGAACCGTTGACATCGACGCCGTCGACGCCACCGACTGGTACGAAGACGTCGACGGCGATTCATTCGGCGATGAAGAATCTGTGTTGACCCAGTGCGACGCGCCCGACGGATATTCGGCCGAACCGGGCGATTGCGATCCGGACCTCGCCGATGTCTATCCGGGAGCTCCCGAGTACTGCGATGGCCTCGACAACGACTGCAATGGCACCATCGACGACGACACCCTCGATACTCCGACATGGTTTGCGGACTTCGATGGAGACGGCTTCGGGCAGGCCGCCGATGCAATCGAGTCCTGCGATGCTCCCGACGACTACGTGGATGACGCGACCGACTGCGACGATGATGACCCCGACACCTACCCGGGGGCAGATGAGTATTGCGACGCGATCGACAACGACTGCGACGGCGAGATCGATGAAGAGGCCGTCGATGGATTCACGCTGTTCGAAGATGCCGATGGGGACGGCTACGGATCCGTAGTGCCATTCGACACCTGCGACTTTGATGATGGCTTGGCTGAGGAGGGGGGCGACTGCGACGACGACGATGATGAAATTTTCCCCGGTGCCGATGAAAACTGCGATGGCGTCGACGAAGACTGCGACGGCGTGATCGACGACGAGGCAGGATGCCCGTGCACCCAGTACCACTTTGGCAGCAACAGCTACTTGTTCTGCACATCCAATCGGCGGTGGACCAACGCGCGAAACTGGTGTCGAGATCGCGGATATGAACTAGCCACCATGACAAACAGCGACGAGGAATACTGGGTCGTGCAGACGGTCATTCGCGGGTACTGGGATGTACCAAACGAGGCCTACTGGATTGGGCTCAATGACCGCTCATCTGAGCGAGGCGGGTCACGAAGTGGATGGGTGTGGGTCAGCGGTGAGAGCTACTCGCACCAAGCGTGGTCGGACTACTACGGGGGCCAACCCGATAACTACCGTGGGGAAGATTGCGTCGAGGTCAATCGGTGGCCTGGGAGCCCGTGGGAAAAGAACTGGAACGACCTCGATTGCGCCGATAACATCCACTACATCTGCGAGGCTGGTCCTTGATTACCTCGGTGTGATGTTCATCCGTTCAATCAGGTCTTCAATCTGCGCGTCGGTCATGCGGGCGTTCTGGATCCCACTCGCGTAGGACCGGCTGAAGTCCCGGATGTCCGTAAACCCACGCTCGTACCGCTGAATCATGGCGCGGCCCGCGGCATAGTAACCGCTGTCGTCTGGGTTTTTTATGGACGTCGTCTGCCGATGAAAGTCCCGTAGCTTGTCATCCAAAACGCTGTGCGCGACTCGGCCCGTTGCCCGGGTGATCACACTTCGCTGTTGGATTCGCCACATGGCCGAGCCAGCGGTGTCGATGATCTTCATGGTGCCTCGTGTTTCCCCGGCGACCACAGGCAGTATATCAGACTCACGCCCCGACGCCAGCGTCAGTCTCGCCGACCGCCCCTCGCGAACAGATCGATGAACGAGTCGATGGCTTCATCGGAGACACGCACGACCCGTGCACTTGCCGCATAGGCATGCTCTGCGCGCGTCAGCGACACCATCGAGCGCTCGAGGTCCACCCTCACGGCCGGTTCGGCGGTCGGTGGAGCGCCTCGACTCAGCACCTCAGCGGTTGCCGAAGCAATGTCAACCGCCGCTGCATTCATGGCGACACCGGCGCGGCTGAGTCCTTCCCGACCCCGCACCATCGCGCCTCCCATTCCAGCAGGCTGAACCTTCACTGAACCCTCCGCACCTCTACAGTACCCGATGCGTGGAGGGTTCTGTGATTTGATTCAACTCAATCAGAAGATGAACCGCCTCGGTTTCCGCCGCCGCCACCGCGGCGGCGACGACGACGACGACGGCGACCGTCGCCGCCTCCATCTTCCGATCCGCCGCCGCTGCCCTTGGCAGACTGGTTCCGTTCGCGATCGCCTCCGCGATCCCGATCGCCTCCACGGCCTCCACGGCCACGGCCTCGGCCTCGGCCTCCGCCGCGCCGGTCCTTGCGGGCCTGACGTTCTTCCGCAAGGGCGCCGACAGAATCAGGGCCACCCTCGGCTTCCGCCTTTCGCATGCGATCCCACAAGAAGAAAGCGCGCATGGTGGCCGCCAAAAGAATGTCGCCGTCAGGGCGCTCTTTGATCGCTCGCACGGCATCAAGGTAGCTCTCAAACGCCATGGTCCCCATCGCTTCCTTAATGGATCGAACTTGCCGTTCAACGCGAGCGGCTGCAGCTTCTTCCTTGCTTGGCAATGGCCGGACCGTGAAGTTGATTTCGTATTGCCCCGAGAGGGCCTTACGCGTGTGCAGCTCAGCACCACCGACCAAGCTTATGCAGATTCCCTTTTTCCCGATTCGGCCCGTCCGTCCCGAACGGTGGAGGTACACCGCCGGATCTTCAGGAAGCGAGTAGTTCAACACGTGTGTGAGGTCAGAAATATCGATGCCACGCGCCGCAACGTCGGTCGCGGTCAAAAACTGGGTGCGCCCGCTCTTGACCCGCTTCATCACAGCCTCGCGCTTCTTCTGCGGAAGCTCACCGCTCAGCAACTCCACATCCAAACCCTGCCGACTCAGAAACGTCGCTACCGTGGCGGTGTCCTCGCGGGTGTTGCAGAAGATCACGGCTGATTTGGGTTGCTCCTGCTCGATGATCGCAAGGAGTGCACGAGCCTTGTGAAAGTCTGGGCTCGACTCGTAGATCACGTGTTCGATGTTCTCGACCTTGTCCGCATCCGTCGACAACCGAAGGTCGAGCGGCTCTTTGGTGTAGCGCTGAATAATTGAACGAACCCGCTCATCAATGGTCGCGGAGAACATCAACACTTGGCGATCTTCGGGTGTCTGGTCGAGAATCTTGGTCACGTCCTCGTAGAATCCCTGCGCCAGCATTTCATCGGCCTCATCGAGTGCAGCCACCTTGACAGTCGACAAGTCGAGTGTCCCGCGTCGGATGTGGTCGAGAAGGCGTCCAGGCGTTCCGACAACCAGTTCAGCGCCCTGAGCGAGCGCCTCTTCTTGAGCGCCAAATCCCACACCACCGTAGATCGCGACCACGTGGATGTCCTTGAACTGCGCAAGCGCCGTTGCTTCTTCCGCAACCTGACGCGCCAATTCCCGGGTCGGCGCCAGCACCAATCCTTGCACGGACCGCGCCCCGGCCTCAATGTGCTCGACAATGGGCAGTGAAAACGCAGCTGTCTTTCCAGTGCCCGTCTTGGACCGCACCACCATGTCTCGACCGGCAAGGCCGGCGTCGAGGGTCGCCGCCTGCACGGCCGTCGCCGTCTTGTACCCGTGCTCTTCGATGCCCTTCAGCACCTCTGCTGAGAGCGGGAAATCCGAGAACGCTCGATTGGAGTCGTAATCGGACACGTTGAGCACTTGCGCGCCTTCTACATCGTCGTTGGTTTCATCAGCGTCTTCTGCTGGGGCGTCTTCGGCCGGAGTTTCCTCCGCCGGCACCGCTTCCACTTCTTCTGTGGCGGCAGCCTCCTCTTCGTTGGATTCTGGGGCTGCAGTTGTTTCGTCTGTCACATTGGCTCCTTAAGCTCGGGGCCCAGCTAATGGCTCGCTTGGTTCACCGCCATCTTTCTCGTGACACAGAATGCGCGTACAATGGACTCAACAGCCTGCGAGGCCCCATGAATACCCTGCGTTTTTCTTTGCTCTTGAGTCTCCTTTCCTGCGGAAAGGAAGACAACGATCCCGCCACCGACCCGGAAGTGGGCGACCCCTGCGATGCGGAGTTCACCCTCACTCTCGCCGACGGATCCGAGTTTCCAATGGACGACTGCAAGCACCATGGTGTCGAGCTCGAGTTCGCATCCATGCCCGACACCACGCTACCGCAGCCCCACAACATTTCATTCATCTTCCGGAGCACAAAGGACACCAGCGTCAACTGCTGGGTGCGGTGGGAGGTACAGGGATCGTGCCCTGGACGAACCCAGTACGACCTTGGGGGAGAAGACAGTCAGCTCACGTGGAACACGACCGACTGTGCCATCGATCCGGCGGCGCAGGGCGAATACGTAGCCACCTTTGGGAGTTCGGAGTTCACGGCCATGAGCACGGCACCCATCTCCGGCCTCGAAGAAGGCAGTCCAATGGCGATCGCCTTCTCTGCCGATGTGTCTGCCACCGCCGAAGACGGCTCCCAGCTCGAGGGCACCGTGGTGATTGATGACGAAATCCCGCTGGTCTACACCTCGTTCGAAGGCTGCTCTGGGTCCGACGGTGACACCGACCAAGACGGCTCCATCGGGACTCAATACGGCGGCGATGACTGCGACGATGAAGACCCATCCATCGGTCCACATGCGGTGGAGGTGTGCGACGAAATCGACAACAACTGCGACGGGAACGTGGACGAAGGCGTCACCACGACCCACTACAAGGATGACGATGGCGATGGGTACGGGCGCGATGACGCTCCCGTCGAGGCCTGCACCACCCCTGACGGCTATGCGCCATACGCCGGGGACTGTGACGACACTGATGCATCGACCAATCCCAGTCAGACGGAGGTCTGCGACGGCGTTGACAACGACTGCGATGATGTCGAAGACGAGGGAACCAAAATCGCGATCTATACCGACGATGACGGTGACGGCTACGGCGAGGACCCGCCGGTTGACACCTCCTGCCCAGACGCCGTGCCCGCGGGGTTCAGTGCAGAGGGATTGGACTGCGACGATGACGACCCGTTCGTGCACCCAGGAGCCGAAGAAGTGTGCGATGGAGTCGACAACGACTGCAACGATGCGGTCGATGAGTTGCCGACGTGCGGATGAGTCTATTTTGCATGGCGGTAGGCATGGTGATGTGGCCCCCGTTTGCCCATGCCGACCCGTTCTCGCTTGATGCACTGCTCGACGACACCGCCGTCCCAGAACCGCCGACCGAGGCCTCCACATTGTGGCCTTCTGCAGCAATCATCGATGCGTCTGACCAGACGCTGACTCTGCGATGGGCTGACCAACCCACGGAAACGATGCCGTTCGCCGCAATCGTGCAACTCGAGCACGCTCGAGCGTGGGACGAAGACCCGGCCGGATTGTACGCGCTGTTCATCGATGGACGTCGGGTCCTCCTCGACCGCGGGGAAGGAGTCTCCAAGAGCGTCGAGCTCTTAAAGGTCTGGCTCGCAACAAAGATTGTAGAGCTGCCGATCGGTGAAGGGCATACACTGCCACCGCCGGGGTCGAAATCCGTACCGAAGCTTACCTTGGCGAGCGCAGGCGGATCGCTGGCCATGGGTCGCCTCGCTTCTTCTTCGCCCCCTGCCCCGCAGACTGCCTCCTGCACCGACTGCATGAGTAAGGGCGACATCGACCGGATCGTTAAAACGCGCATGGATAAAATTCGAAGCTGCTACCAACGCGCGCTTCGAACTTCACCGGGCCTCGCCGGTCAGTTGGTGGTCAAGTTTGTAGTCGGACGCGATGGCGGTACCGCGAACGCGGTGATCAAGGAGTCGAGCTTGGACGATCAGGGAGTGGAACAATGTGTGCTGGAGCAGTTCCTTCTCCTGCGCTTTCCTCGCCCGCCAAACAACCAAGACCTCACAGCTACCTACCCCTTGGTGTTTGCCGCAAGCTGAGTCACGGGGTGATTCCCATCCGAACCCTGGCGTCGACGCAGTTGGCGCCGCCCGACTCGAAGTCCCGACAGGTCTTTGGACGATCCTCGTACACGGCGCAAGGCCACGTCCCGTCCGCAGGCTCAAGGCAACCGCATATGCTTCCTAATCTGCACACATTCAATCGTCCGTAGACTTCGATGATGCGATCCGGGTGCGAACGAACGAACTGGTCCCGGGGTCCAACCTCAACGGCATCGTAGGCTTCCCGACAACACGCCCCACAGGTCAAGCAGTCCAGCTCCGCTGTATACGATGCGCATCCTGGCCAATCGGGAACGACCCGTCGATTTCCGTGCCGCCGGCATCGGTCCACAGGGCGTCCGCGACCGCCAACGAAATGCCAAACACAATCCGAACACTGACTGTTCGGGGGACCGGTCTCAGAACTGATGGGATTCGCCTGCATGAGAAACAGGCTATCCCGCTTCTCATGAAACCAGGAGAACTTCACGATCCTCACTATGATCGGCCCATCCGCAGCCGGTACGTTGATCCGTGCGAATTGGTGTGGCTGACAACCGCTTCACGTCTCGGGCTCCAAATTCGTCGGAGCCCTCTTGTCTTTTCCGCCACCGACGGCAGCGGACGCCTGCAACTCAGCACCCGCGCTGATCTCGATGCGGATGATTGCCTCGCCCAGATGGTGCTTCACGAGATCTGCCACTGGTGCACCAATGGCCTCGACACATTTGCTGAACGCGACTGGGGCTTCGACCTCGATGGTCCGACCGACCCGCGCGAACACGCCGCGCTCCGACTCCAAGCATGGCTGGCAGACCGCGTTGAGCTCCGCACAATGTTTGGCCCAACAGGCGTGTACCGCCAGTACTACGATCGGATTCCCGACGACCCGTGCGCCCCCATCAATGACTCCGAGTGGGAGCGTCACGTTGTCGGTCTCGCTCGTGATGCCATCGAACGCATGCAGTCCGCGCCGTGGGACCCGCACGTGTTGCGTGCAATGCAAGTGACGGCGCAGCTTCAGTCGCTTGTCGAGCCCTTCTTCTCTGAATTTGATTCCGAACATGAGGCCGACTCCTTACCGCCTCTGTGGTCCGAAGGATGAGCAAATGACCCACCGGCTCTACACAAGCCTCGCCCACCTGTGGCCGCACCTCGCCGAACGGGACAGCCACGCCATCGAAGCCGCTCACCTTCAAGAACTCTTC
Organism: Deltaproteobacteria bacterium UBA2957; assembly: GCA_002348535.1. Classification (GTDB taxonomy): domain Bacteria; phylum Myxococcota_A; class UBA796; order UBA796; family UBA796; genus UBA796. The sequence goes on from DEBL01000080.1 coordinate 10,511, forward strand.
GATGAAGCGCGGGGTCAACGTACCGCTTCGATTCTCGAACTCGGCTGTGGGGGTGCACAAATCGCGGCTCACTTTGATGCGAATCGCGAAGTCATTTTGACGGATCTCTCCGCGGACATGCTTCACGTTGCTCGCCAGAACAACCCGGGCCGCCAATGCATCATCGGAGACATGCGAAGTTTGACTCTCGACCGAACGGTTGACGCCGTGTTGCTTCACGACTCCGTGATGTATCTCACCACTGAGGCCGATCTCACAGCCGCCATCCAAACTGCAGCAACCCTGCTCGAGCCGGGAGGGGTTCTGTTGATCGTCCCCGATGCGGTCAAAGAGCATTTTGCTGAGCGAAGCGCAGGAGGTGGGACCCTGGGCGAAGGCGGAGTCCAACTGCTTGAGTGGCACTGGGATCCCGATCCATCGGACACCACGCATCAACTCGACATCGCACTGCTGTACCGCGATGCCAGCGGGACCATGCAATCGATGCACGAATCCCATACGCTCGGGTTGTTTCCGAGCGAAACCTTTGTTCGGTCCATTCGGTCGGCTGGGCTGCTGCCTGTGGAACACCTTGTTTGGGATGACACCCTGTTTCCCGAAGTGTTTGCCGCCCTGAAGAAGCCCGGTGACTGAGCGAAGGCTCTGCGACTTCGGGGCACGTTAATCGCCGATGACATCCTTAAAATTCGCTCATTGTGGGCGTCGAATAGTTTTTTTGACCAATCATAAACGGTGTAAGGGATGAACTTGAACGCCCGTTGCGCTATGACTATGAGTCCTTTGATGATGGGGAGAGTCATGCAACAGGCATTGCGTATTTTGATCCTAGCATTTGCTTCAGCGATGCTGACCGGCGGTACAGCCAGCGCGGGCGACATCGTGGTCCCGCCAATTCTGGCCCGCGGTGCCCCGTCCCAGGCGGCCGCAAACATGACCACGCTGGTGGCGTCGGAACTGGAATTCACTGGGGAGTTCGACACCGTCCACCAGCTGTCCAGTCGACCATCCCAACTCGGCACCAACTGCCTCGGGTCTTCACCCTGCCTCGCTGGCATCGCAAAATCCAAGGGCGCCAGTGATTTGATTGCCGGCAAGGTGACCAAGTACGGACCTGAGTTTGAGGTCGTGCTCACCTTCCTGACTGGCGGCAAAATCGCGCGTACCGTCAAGCGCCGCATGCCCACGGACCCCGCCGCCGTCGCCGACGAGATCGCTTTTCTCGTCCGACACGCCGTGACCGGGGTCGATCCCGCCAAAAAAGCCGAGGCCGACAAAGTCTCTGGCTTTGAGGGCGGCGGAATTGCGCTGATGGATGATGAGGAAGAAGATGACGATGACGACCTCCTCTTGGGTGCACCTGA
>DEBL01000080.1:12206-12440 GCA_002348535.1 Deltaproteobacteria bacterium UBA2957
GTGCCCGTTTCGGATGACCCGATGGGTGGAGGTGACGAAGACTTGTTTGCGGATGATCCAGTAGAGGAAGACGACGATTACGGCATCCGCGGCAGTTCTGTCGGCGGTCTTGTGGCCCCTGCACCCGTCATCGACGACATCTCAAGCCCGGCCGACGACACCGCATTTGACGACGCCTTCGGGGCGGACAGCCCGGAATCAATCTCATTTGGATCGGCGAGCGCCATCATTGAA
>DEBL01000352.1 GCA_002348535.1 Deltaproteobacteria bacterium UBA2957
CGGCGACCCGTGATGCGTGCAGAACCTGCGCTCACGCGAAGCCGCACGTCACCGCACACCGTCTCCTGCGACTTCAGCAAGAAGCTCTCAAGGCACTCACGGAGCGGACCAAACCACGTTCCGTCGTAGATGATCTTCTCGTAGTCTTGGCTCAGCTTACGCTTGTAGTTGAACGTTTCTCGGTCGAGGCAGATCCGTTCAAGCTCCGTGTGGGCCATGTGGATGAGTGTCGCGGCAGGTGCCTCGTAGACTTCGCGGGATTTCAGCCCCACCACCCGATTCTCCACCATGTCGATCCGCCCTACGCCAAACGTGCCCCCGAGATCGTTGAGGTACCGAATGAGCTCTGCTCCACCCATGGGGCGGCCATCGATCGCCACTGGAATTCCGTTATCGAACGTCAACATGACCTCGATGGAGCCTCGAGGGGCATTCGACGGATCTTTGGTCATCATCCATGCGTCATCGGGCGGCTCAGCCCAAAGGTCTTCCATTTCACCGCACTCTATCGCGCATCCCCAGAGGTTTTGGTCAATCGAGTACGGCTTTTCTTTGGTGATGGGAATGGGGATGTTGCGCTCAACGGCGTAGTCCACTTCCAACTCCCGGGTCGTGAGCTCCCACTCCCTTAGCGGCGCAACGATGCCCAACTGCGGGGCGAGCGCTTTGGCCGTCACCTCAAACCGAACTTGATCGTTTCCTTTCCCGGTGCAGCCATGTGAAATGGCATCGGCTCCATGCTCCAATGCAACTTCCACCAATCGTGCGGCCAAAAGCGGACGACCCAGTGCCGTATGCAGTGGGTACATGCCCTCGTACAGTGCGCTGGCTCGAACAGCCGGCCAAATGAACTCTTCGACGAACCGGTCGGTGAGGTCATCGACCACGGCATGACTCGCTCCGGTACTCAACGCCTTGTTGCGCACCCCCGAGAGGTCATCGCCTTGGCCCAAGTCGCCCGTGTACGTGATGATTTCCGCGCCATAGTTTTCTTTCAGCCAAGGAATCATGACACTGGTGTCGAGTCCGCCGCTGTAGGCACAAACGATTTTTTTGTATTGCTTACCCATGGGTGCACCTCTGAGGATGACGCATGCTATCTCGGCGAAAACCTTCGGTCTCGAAATCCTGCTGCTGTTGCTCAGAATTGACGCAGCCGACGCCCCATCGAAACGATGAATGCGTCGGCTGTGATTCGGTATCAGCTTGGCGCTAGCCGGCCTGACGCTCGTGAAGAATGCGATCCACCTCGGGGTACACCCGATAGTGCGTGATCACTTCACCAAACGTGTTCTTCCATTGACGGACGCGCTCTCGGCTCACGCCGAACCCGTCTGCAATGGTTTGGCCGCTTTCGCCCCGCGCGAGCGCAGAGAGAAGTTCACGGAATCGAGTCCGCCCGTATGATTTGATGAAATTACGAGCGACCCGTTCGCGACTTTTTGGCGATCCAACGGTCATGATTTTCTCCTTCCATGGGAGTTGCTGTTCCCAATATTTTCCCTAAAGTACCGGCTCAGCCGGCGTTTTCCCTGTTTGGGCCTGTCAACCCAAACACATCATGCCACATATCCGTTGACACGTCAATGTAACGGTCAAGTTTTTTGAGATCTTTAGGGGATTCAACCATTTTTTTAAACGGGCCACATGATCCACGTCCGTTTAAATCACTCTTCAAACCTGCTCTTGTCATCGCTCTTGACAAGCCCATATTTTCATTCCGACCCGCAGCATCTCTGACCTATCGCCACGGTTTTCGAGGAATCCCTTGAAGGGCAGTCGGGTAAAAAAAACCCGTTCCTGCGGTGGGTCGGCATGGAAAGCAACACTTAGCCTTCACGCAGTGATATACCGCCGGCATGACCAACAGAAGAACCAAGATTGTCGCGACGATTGGCCCTGCAACTTCCAGCGTGGAGGGCCTCGAACAATTGTTCAAGGCCGGCGTTGACGTCGCACGCGTCAACTGCAGCCACTCCAATGCGGAAGGCATTCGCCAGAGCGTTTCTCGCATTCGCCGAAGCGCCCTCAAAATTAAAAAGAAGGTCGCCATTCTGCTGGATCTTCAAGGGCCCAAAATTCGCACAGGACCGGGAGAGCCCATTCAACTGAATGCGGGCAACACCCTCACGGTGTCAATGGACGCAGACCGTCTTGCGACTCCGGGCCATGTGGGCACGACGTGGCCGAGCATGGTTCACGACGTGGCCGAAGGAGAGACGGTTCTGTTCGCAGACGGTGCACTCAGCGGAAGGGTCGCGGCTGTTCGCCTTGATGCAGGTGAAGTGGACATCGAAATCATTGATGGCGGAATGCTGGGTAGCCACAAGGGAATCAACCTCCCTGAGAGCAACATTCAGGCCCCTGCACTCACCGAAAAAGACCGCGCCGATCTCGCCGTTGGCATCGCCGCCGGCGTGGACTGGGTCGCGTTGTCGTTTGTCCGAAACCGAGCCGATGTCGAAGTGCTTCGCAGCGCACTGAGGGACCTCGGCGCTGAAGACCAGCCGGTCATCGCTAAGATCGAGAAGCCGCAGGCCGTTGAGAACATCGATGAAATCCTCGAAGTGGTCGATGGCATCATGGTGGCCCGGGGCGACCTCGGGGTTGAGATGCCGCTCGAGCAGGTGCCGATGATTCAGAAGCGTCTAATCAAGGCCGCTAACCGTGCGGGCAAGCCGGTGATCACCGCGACCCAAATGCTGGATAGTATGGAGCGAAATCCTCGCCCCACACGCGCGGAGACCACCGATGTTGCAAACGCGATTGTCGATGGAACGGATGCAGTGATGCTCTCCGGAGAGACATCCGTTGGGGAGCACCCCTTTGAGGCCGTCCGCGTAATGGACCGCATTGCCTGCGATGTGGAGAAGAGTCGCTTTCTCGAACCCCAAGACCTGCGTGAAATCGATGCCTTGGCGGGGCCCGCAAACACCGTGGCTCGATGCGCAGCGCAAGCTGTGCAAGAAGGCGGCAGGCCGCTTGTGATCTTCACGTGGTCTGGCCGAAGCGCCGTCTTGGCCAGCAAGGCGCGTATGCGCGCTCCAATCTACGCGTTGACGGACGACACGCGAGTGGCCGACATGCTGGCCTTGGTCTGGGGCGTGACGGCGCTGCCCATGCCGGTGTTCGAGACCACGGATGAAATGATTGCTGCAGGGGAGACTGTGTTGATGGATTCTGGATTGTTGACGGCCGGAACAGAGGTGGTCGTGCTCGCGGGCAATACACCGATGCGCGGCGCAACCAACCTGATGAAGATTGAAGTCATTGACGGATCAGCGAGCGGATGAAGCGTAGGCACCCGGGTTGCTCTCTGAACAGGGCTTCTCGCCGCAAAAGTGGTCGATCAACCCCGGAGACTCCCAGTCATTAAACAGCATGACCTGCTCATGCAGCCCCGGCCATCGGCGAGGGTTGCTGTGGGCCCCCGACGGCACTGCGGGTCGGTTGACCTCATCGGGAAGGGGAAGCTCGGGGTCAAATTGCACATAGCCGGGACCTTCAAACGGCCCCTCGCTCGCAGACAAACCGGGGACGGACTCAACCTTCGGCAACAACTGGGTCGCACCCACCGACCGCGCCACCATTCGAGTGGTCATGGTTGCAACTTGCTCGTCTCCCACTGCTTCTTGCCAAAGGATCGAGCGCCCCAGAAGGCCATCGATGTGGTTCATTGGGTCTACAGGATCCCAGAACAGTTGGCTGAGCGCGTACAGCAACTGTCGATCTCGATTGGACGGAACCCGCTCTTCCATGATCCAGTCAAACGGAATCCACTGACTCGACCGCTCCAGCATCGTCGACCACGCGCCTCCACCAACATGCAGCACGGCGTGCTGAATCAATGGATTGTTTGCGGCCGTGACAGCACCGGCGATCCCTCCCAACGAGATTCCGTAATAGCGGAGTTCACCATTCGAGCTCGGCAGCCCCCTC
>DEBL01000047.1 GCA_002348535.1 Deltaproteobacteria bacterium UBA2957
CCCCAAACACCGGCAGGTTCAGGTTGCGCCGATGGCGGCGTTGCCTCGGGCGCGCTGCTGGGTGCGACCGGTTGAACCGCGGCGGGCGCTGCTGCATCCAGTGCGGCAGCAGCAGCGGCTTCCGCACGCTTCTGAGCCTCTTCTTCCGCGCGTTTTTTCTCTTCCTGCTCTTGGCGCCACTGCTCCTGCATGGCTTCGTATTCTTTGGCCAAGCGCGCTTCCTCTTCTCGCTTCTTGCGGTCGGCTTCCCGCTTTGCCTGGCGGGCGAGATCGGCCTCGAACTTCTCTTTACGCTTTTGGAACTCACCGAGAAGGCTGTCCGCCGTCGATGCGTGTTGGCCCCCGCGGGATCGGTACTGCTGTATTGCGGCGATGCCGCCGTCAAAGTCGTTCTCGTGCTGCCCCAACAAGAGTCCAATGTTGATGTAGGGATCTGGATTTTCCGGAGCAAGCCGCAGCGCCGTTTCATACGACTGTCGCGCCTTTTGGTACTGCTCGAGCCCACGGTATGCGATCCCCAAGTTGAGGTGGATCGCGGCATTCGCAGGCTCTATCGTTGCTGCGCGCTCCAACAACCGTGCAGTTTCGGCCCAATCCCGGTCGTTAAGTGCAAGGTCAGCCAAATACAACATCGCAGCCACGAGGTCCGGATTCAGTTCCAGCGCCTTCTCGAGTTCGCGTTTCGCATTGTAGGGAGCGTCCTTGGCGAGGTAGGCTCTGCCGAGGTTGGCGTGCAAGGTGGCGTTGTTGTCCGCGCCATCAATCGTGTTCAGCGCTTTTTGGTAAATGAACTTTGCGAGATCCGGCTTGCCTTGATCGATGTAAACGAGACCGAGGTTGTTGTAGACGTCGATGTTATTCGCATCCCGCGAGAGTGCAGCTTTCCCTTCCCGAAGCGCCTCATCGTGCCGCCCCATCCTGCGGAGAACCCCGATCGTGCCCACGACCAATTCCGACATCTCGGGCGCGCTCTGCATCCCAGCCCGGTAATGCTGGAGCGCTCGCCTGTACTGCCCACCCTGCTCCGACAGCGCGCCAAGATTCAACCAAGCCGCACCCAGCGCGGGGTCGATGGCCGTGCTTCTCAGGTAGTACTTCCGCGCATTCAGTCCGTCTTCCAGTTGATGGTAGGCCAAGCCGAGATTGTAAGGAATGTCGGCGCGGTCCGGGGCGGTCACAAGGAGTGGCTCCAACTCCGCCACAGCCAGTTCAGCGTCTGCGTCTTTGCCCGTCGTAAGCAATGCCGCCGCCCGCGCAACGCGCTCGTCGACCGTCAACACAACCTCCGCAGCCTCGTCAACTGCAGCGGCCGTCGCATCGGTGGTCTGTGGAGACTTTGAACCGCTGCAACCGAGTGCCAACATCGCCAAGTATAGGCTTCGAGTCATTGCCACACTCCGCTTGCATCGTCTGATGGCTGAGGCACAACGGGAGCTTCAACGGGAGCTGTATCTGGAGCACTGGCCGTCACTACCGGCGCGATGGGGCCAGCCATCGGAACCAAAGTCGAATCCCCGGCACCCCTGACTTCATTCATCTCTTTGGCGAACTCCGTCGGAAAGTTCTCTGCCAAGTAATCGAGCGCCTTTGAGGTCCACTCACTCCACCGTTTCTGGTCTTTCGCGTAATCGAGAACGCCAACGAGCCGAGACTTCCCGCGGTCCTCGACTGGAATCCGCATCTCGTCGAGCTGCTCGTAGTAAATGTCGAGCATTTCATCGTCGAACCCTTGGGGCTCGGGAACCTCGAACAGAAGCTTCGCGAACGTCAATTGGGAGGCGCCCCAGAGGTACTGCGCTGCGCTCGAGTAGTCGAAGTCCGGGTACGCCTTGATCATTTCACCGCACTGCTTGGTGAACGCAGCGACCGCTTCCCGCCGCTGAAGCACCAGCTCGGCATTCTTGTCGTCGCTGTCGGAAAACTCATAGACCTGCAGCTCATTGAATCGCTGTTGAAGCGGCCTGAAGGCGGCAGCGGCGGCGTAGTGGCGGCCGATCGGACCGATTTCGCCCGCCGGAGCAAACTCGTTGTACAGGCTCATGACCTCACCCCAAGCCTGTTCGGTTCGCCGGTCGCCTCTTTGCTCAGCAAACTTGGCGAGTTCATATCGGGCCGCGATTGCGTGATCCGGGTTCTCAGTGCCCCAGTCCTTGAGGTAGCGGTTGAAATACGATTCAGATTCCGAATCACCCACCAACGCCCACTGGTCCGCCGCCGACCACATGACCGCTTCGGCATCCAACTGGTCCCGGTTTTCGTTTGCGTACTTTTCAAGGTTTTCGGCGGCCCCGCGGTGGTCACCCAGACCGATGCGCAGGAACCCAGCATTGTACAGCGCGGCCGGTGCATGTTCATAGGGCTCGGTTGAGTTCGCGGAACGGTTGTAGAGCATCTCGAAGTATCGAACCGCATCGTCCAACTCCAGCGCACTGGAATAATTTTGAGCGATGCGCTCGTATATTGGCCACGCCTGCCCATCAGCGGAGTACGCCCCGCTCTCGATCTTGTCCACGTATTCGCGGAACAAGCCGTTGGCCTTTTCCACGGCTCCGACGATCTCGTAGTTGTTTGCCGCGTTGTAGTGCGCTTCTTTGATGTACTTCGACCGGGGAAAGTCGCTCATAAACGACAAGAATGCCTCGGCAGCCTTCTCCCTTTCCCCTTGTTCGATGTAGAGGGCCGCCATCTTGAACGCTGCTCCCTCTTCGAGGTTTGTAAAGTTGAGGTTTTTGGCCTGCGCCGCCTCTGAGGCGCCAAGCGTCATCCGAGCAAACTTGCCCGCATACAGACGCACCTTGGCCAAGTCTTCCTCGACCTGCCAGCTATCCACGATCAAACTGGCCGCAAATGCCGCCTCATCGTTCGAAGGCCAGCCGTCGATCACACGATTCAGACGCTCACGCGCCGCATCGAGGTGTCCATGGTAGTACAGAATTTGACCCGGCAAATACGCCAGCGCAGGTCGGGCCTCCTCGAGTGAACCGGCGTACTCCTCGTTGGAAAATGACGCATCCAACAACATGTCGGCGGACTCTATAAACGCAAGGTGGTCTTCCGAAAGCGTGTATTTGGACCGCGTTGCCCCACTCGGAAGCGTGAGCCGTTCTTCTTCAACAGCATTGGCCGGGAGGGCCTCGACGGTCCCATAGCTGTCAATCAAGCGCTGCCGACGCACCTGCATCAGGTTCCACATTGAGCCGTCGCGATACGGGTGACCGTCACCTTTCAGAAGCTGAACGTACTCTGCCCCAGCCTCCTGCAACCGACCGCTATTCAACAAGGTGTCCGCAAGGTACCACTGGATCTCATAGTAGTCCTTGGCGAACGGGAACTTGTTTAGGTACTGGCTGTACAAATCCGCAGCCTTTCCATATTTCGCGGGATCACCCGACTCCTTCGCCGCATTGTGGAAGTCGATTGCGACTGCGGCGAGGGATTCCTCGATGTAGCCATCGGCGACTGCGAGGGCGTCCGGGTTGTTCCGATTGGCGTGGGCCCAAGCCGAGTCTCTGTTGAACAACTCATTGAGGCGAGTGATGGTGTTCTGGGCTGCCGTGTGATCCGGCACGTCCAACGAACGATAAAGCTTTGCGATGGTCCACATGTACGTGGGGTTCTCAGGCTCGTTCGGCCACCGCTGAATAAGGTAGTCGTAGGCGCTGATCGCTTCGCCGTATCGCGCTTGTTGCATCAGCACGTTCGCCAGCCTGTCGTAGATCTTTGCCTCATAGGTTCGCTCGCCGATTCGGCTGTAAAACGCCTTCGCGACGTCTACCGGGTGCACACCCGACTGGTCCGACTGGTCCGAGAATGAGATTGCGGTGTACTCGACGGCCTCCGGGGCCATCGCCGAACGTTTGCCCGAACGCACAAAGTTCTCTTCAGACCAATCCAAAAGCTTCGCCAGCAGGTCGAGCCCTACATCGTAGTTCGACAACTTGTAGTGGGACCATGCCAATTTGTAGAGCCCTTTCTCGTAATGTTGGCCATCGGTCCCAAACCCATCCACAACCTCTGAGTAGTGATGAATGGCAAGGTCGATGTCGTGATTGTCGAAAAAGTGTTCGCCAAGCGCCATGTGTGCCGCCGCGGCGAATTCAGAAGCAGGATGGTTGTCGACGAGTGCAAGGTAGGCATCTCGACCCATTCCATCGTCCGATTGCAAGGTCTCATCGCGTTTTTGAATGAAGCCAAGCATGTACCATGCGCCGTCTGCGTTCCGATATCCCGGAAAGGCATCGACGATCCCTCGAAACAAGCGCAAGGCCCGACCGTGGTCGCGCATTGGAGGCTCCGGTGGATTCTCAAGGGCAGCGCCGCCTTCGGCGAAGATACGCTCGTAGGCCTTGGACGCGTCTGCAAACGCTTCTTCGCTCTCCTCGTAGTACAAATCGCCAAGAAGGAACATGGCATGCGGCGTGTGTGTGCTTTTCGGGTAGCGAACCAAAAAGTTTTCGAGGCGAGTAATCGCGGTATCGCGAAGCGCGACCTCCTCGGAACGAAGCTCCGCTAGCGGACCGCTATACCCATCGATCAATGCCCGACGCTCATCGCTCTCCCGACTCTGAATGATGTCTCGTGCATCTTCGTTAAACTCGCGCATGCGGCCCAAGAACCGGTCGACGGTTCCCTTGAAAGCGACCACCTCTTCTTTGCGCTCGGCCACCTTCGCATCCAACTCAGCTTGTCCATCCTGATCCGCCGACTCAACGGCCTCAGTTTCGCTTGAAGTGGCCTCTACAGCCTCCTGCGCAACTGCATCGTGTGCCGACAGCGCCAGCAAGACAATCAGTGACCAACGGAACATCATTGCCCGCCTTCCCTGTTCTGACCCATGCGCTGTCGAATGAGTTCAAACCGCGCATCCAGTTCCGAGCTTCGCATCCCTCGTTCTTCGTTGAGTCGTTGAATCTCGTCGGTAACGCTGATTTTCCGAGTCCAGTAGACATCGACGATGCCCCGGTCGGCACCCATCACAGTCTCGTTGAACTCCGCGCCCACGGACCCGATGCCGGAACGGGTAACCGCAGACGCGACCGCACCCGCATTGCGACCCGTTGCCGAAATCTCGCCGTTGAGCCCGATCACAGCCTGCGTGTGCTCCGCAAGGCTTGACCGTATCAGGGCAAGCTCGGTTTGTTCGGCTCGCTCAAGCTTGCCCATCACCGAAACCGCTCGCCGTTCAACACGCAAGCCGCGGGACCACGCTGAGTCGAGCGACTCAAAGGTAGCGGTGGCCGATGGTGCAGCGGTGGCACGAAGGGCATTCACGTCATCCCGAAGGCTCGCAAGGTCCTCGCCGACCAGTCCGCGCTGGGCCCCCACATCTGTCCGTGCACCCATGGCCGCAATGTCTTCGCTGAGACGCGCTTCGGCATTGGCGATTTGGCTGCGCATCATCGACCGTTCTTCTGCTGACAATTCTGACGAGCGGCGGCTCAGTTCACGTTTCATCACCGTGATGGCATTCCGTGCCGCCGACACTGTGGAAGCCAACTCCACCTTCGCGTTCTCTTCGCTCCGCAATTGCTCAGTGCGAACCGAGAGGCCGTCCCAGCGCTGCCGCAACTCAACGAGGCGCGAACGGGCACCGGACTTGTCCGCATCTTCATGCAATGAAAGCTCTGCATCGAGAATGTCTAGACGCAACTTGAGGCTGTCATTCCGAACCCCTCCGACTTGGCTCCGTCCAGCCCGGAAGGTGCCGATGGCTTGTGCTCCGCGGCCGAGCGCAGGCGAGATCTCGTCGATCAACTCCTGCGTCAACACCAAATCTTCGCCCTGCCGATCCAACTCACGCTTGACCTCAACCGCCCGAGACACCATTGCGTCATCCGACAAGAGGTGAACGGCGAACGCGGGGATCGAGGGATCCACCTCACTGAGGTTGGTTGAAGCCACCAATGCATCAAAGAAGTCGTCAGGCCGTGACGTGCTCGCACCGATCGACGCCAAGTGGTCACGCACCGGACCATATTGTTCCACCACGTTCTCATAGGTGCCCAGAGCGCGCTCGTAATCCCCTCGCTTCATGTGCAAGTGCCCGAGCAGAAGCCGCAACTGGAACGCGTACTGATGGTCGGGGAACGCGATAAGAAAGACCTCGATCTGACTGATCGCCTCGAGCCACTGTTCGCGCTTGAGGTGTACCCAGACCATCTCGTAGAGCTGCTCAGTGAAATGCGCCGATTCCGTTGGCACAGCCTGATAAAAACGGAGCGCCTCATTCATCTTCCCGAGTTCGTAGTGGATTCGGCCGAGTGCAAGATTGGCCATCTCCACCACGTCTCCCTCCAACTCACGCATGGCTGCAAACTCGCGAATTCCACCGACCCCACGGTACCCCGACGCAGTCACGGGGGGCATGTATTGGGTCACACGCTCAAACTGCGGAATGGCGGCCTCGAGCTGCCCCTCTGCCACCAAAATGGCCCCCAAGAAATAGCGCGCTCGGGTGTACATCGAATTCTCGCCCGAAACCTCGGCGAACAACGACTTGGCCCGTGTCCAATCCCCTTGGTGGTAGAAGCTTTTGGCCATCGAATACTTCACTTCATCGGTCGTCGGCACGACGGACGTCACAATGAAGCGGTTGTAGACCCCATAAAATCCAACCGAATCCTTTAGGTACCCATAGGCTTCCAGTTGGCGCCGCACAGCATCGTTGAAGAACGGATGCGATTGTCCAAAATCTATGATCCGGTTGTACGCATCGACTGCAGCCCGGGTGTTGCGGTATTCAAGGAGGCACTCGGCAAGGTACCACTCTGAGTCCCTCGCCAACGCGGGGTCGGTCAACGCGTCCGAATTCACAAGGGTATAAAACGTGACGGCGGCCTCTTCGTAATCCTCGACGAGGTACGCGAAGACGGCATCTTCAAAGCGGCCCTCGGCGGTGTGCGCACCAATCAACCCTCGACGGTGGCTGTACTCGCGCTCGAGAGATGCCAACTTCGCCTCCACGATGTCAGCGGAGCGCGCGACTGATTCCATGCGCAGAGCGGTGCCGGATGCGCCGGCGGCCGGACCGGAAGCCAATGCCAGCCAAACCACCACCCCACTGAGTCGGAGACCAAGACTGCTCAAGAGACCGTCACTCCTCGCCCTGATCGTCGGCCAGCCGCATGCAGCGGGTCTCGAACTTCACGCTTGGGCGCTCGGTAAACGACCGTGTCAGCCCACCTCGCTCGTCGATGATCACCTTTACCCTGCAGCTTTTACCGTCTTCCGCAGTAAAAGCGGTAGAGGCCTGAACGTTGAACACGTAGTTGGAGACGTAACTAAAGACGCCAAGTCCGTTGCCGCGCAGCTTCAAATGCACGGTCAGGTTGTGGTTGCCCGGCGGTATCGGTCCATCGAAGATCGCCAGTTCGCGCTGCGCACTCAAGGCACCCGATGTATCGACCTTTGAAAACTTTCCTTGGCCGTCCAGATAATAAGAGATGGACTCAATGCTGTAGCTGCGCCCCAACTTGTTCACGTGGGTGATTTTCCCGCGCGAACCGGAACTGCTCCCTTGCACGACAATCTCTTTGAGCAGTTGAAGCGTTGCTTTCGACCGAAATACGCGCTCCTTGAGCCCGTTCACCTGCTCCTCAATGGTCAACAACTCACGGTTGTAATCCGGGCCCATCTGCTCCGCGACAGCCTGCTCTTCAGAGACGGGGGCCTCGGCGGATGACTCAACTGCGTCTTGCGCCACCGCCGACTGGGAAACCAGCCATCCAGCGACCATTGCAACCGATACGATTAAAAGCTGTCTCACCGATGTCTCCGCTAAGTGGCTCATACCCTACCGTACTACGCGCGCGTGCGCTGCAAACGGCCCACCAACCGTGGGGTTTCTCACCGTTCTCTTGCAGATAACCGCCTGCCTCAAAGTCATCACTCATGCTCTCCGTCGCCCGAATGCAACACAGAATGGGGCTGCAAACGCACCGTGTTCGAAACAGGGATCGGAACAACTCCCTGTAAACCCAAGGGTTGCGCAGCCTACAAATCCATCAACGCCTGTCCAAACCTCGAATGGAGGCGCCGCACAGGCCGGTTCGAGCCCGCGATTTCGTTCACCATGAATGTGAATGCGTACTGCTCCCCATCGCCGCCATCGACGTAGGCAGTAAGACCATGCACAAAGTTGAGGCTACCGGTTTTACCGCGCAGTCTTCCCTCGGTTCCCTCGCCGCGGAACCGAGTCCAAAGTGTGCCATCGACACCCCCAATCGAGAGACTCGCTGTAAACTCTGGTCCGAGGACTCGGTCCGCCGCCATGTCCAACATAACTGCGTTGATGTGACTGGGACGAAGGCGGCTAAGGCGCGTGAGTCCAGAGCCATTCACCACCTCGAACTCCGAAGCGTGAGCGCCAAGCTCTTCGAGGTACTCCGCGATGACCCTCAGGCCTTTCTCGGTGGTCCCCGGCTCGCCATAGACCTCCGCACCAACCGCTTTCAGCACGTGTTCGGCGAACAGGTTGCTGGAGTGTTTGTTCATGCGCGCCAGCACTACCGGCAAGGATGCCGACTCTTTACGCGCCAACATCTTCAGTCCATCCGGCGCCGCATCCCGCCGATGCTCACCCTCGACATCGATCCCTCTTTCGGACAAATGCGACTGGAAGACCGACTGAAACTGAGACAATGGATCGACCACTGTTCGGTAAACGCGGGAGGTGCCGCCACCCATTGGCACGGTTCCCTTTACTTTCAATGTGACTTGACTTCGGCCGCGGACCGTCCGCTCGACCGAGTACCGTGTTCG
>DEBL01000075.1:0-1698 GCA_002348535.1 Deltaproteobacteria bacterium UBA2957
GCCACCTTGCCGTTGGTGGCCCGCTCCGACAACGCCCGACAGCCGGGGGCATCGGGTTGATCGGCCCAAGTCTTGGGCGGCAGGTAGGGAAAGTGGGGGTCGGCAAAGTGGGTCCACACCATCAACGGGCAGTCGGTGGGCACTTCTTTGACCCGGTCCAATGTGTGCTGGGCCAACGTGACGGCGGGGGCATCGTAGTGCACCTCAAAGACGTCGTAGCCTTTGTCCATCTTCTGCTTGGGGCCGGCCACGGGCATGGCCGAGATGCCCACGGTACGCCATCCGTGTTCGGCGAGCAGGGTCGGCAGCCGCTGGGGCGCCACGATGACGTCGCCCACTTCGCGGGAGCCGTGGTGGTGGGGCGACAGCCCGGTCATCATGCTGGCCAGCGCGGGAGTGGTGCGGGGGACAGGAGTGGTGGCTTGGCGAAACACGGTGCCGGCCTCCGCCAAGGCATCGAGCCGCGGCGTGCGCGCGTTGGGATGACCGGCAAACCCGAGCCGGTCGGCCCGCAACGTATCGATGGACACAATGACCACGTCGGGACCGGGCGCATCGCCGGTGCAAGCAGCGGTGTGCGGCGGTCCGGAAGCCTCGGTGCCGACCGGGCGCTCTGCGTCGGACTTCGGCGGTGCATCGCCGGTGTCGCACGCCAGTGCTGCAAGAAGTGCCAAACGAATCATTGACTCAGCCGAGGTAAGGGGCCCATGAGGTGCTGCGGCGACCGCCGCAACTGCGGACCGATGTATCGTCCCGTGGCCCCATTGACACACCCGCTTCCAATCGGCCCCCAGAACCGGATACATTAAGGAACTCGAATCACCCGAGGGGCACACCGTTGACGCTCAAATCATCTCGCATTCGCGGCCTCATGCTGGGACTGGGGCTTTTGGTACTTCTGGAGGGCGTGCTGCGCGTGGCGGTGCCCGAGTCGAGCGTTTTGTTTGCGTGGGAGCACCCCGATGGGGTGATCAAGCTCATGGGCAATTCGGTGTGGGTGCGCGAATCGAGCGAACAGAGCGGAAACGACGGTCCGTACCGGTTCACCATCCAGACCAACGCGCAAGGGCTGCGGGACGCCGAAGACCACCCGGCCGCCAAGCCGGCAGGCACAGATCGCTACCTTGCCTTGGGCGACAGCTGGGTGTTTGGGACGTCGGTGACGCAACAGTCCACCGTCTCAGAACGCCTTGAGACCGTGCTGACGCAAGCCACCGGTCGCGAGACCATCCTGATGAACGCGGGCATCCCGGGCGGGAGCGCGTTTGAGATGCTCGCCCGCTGGACCGAGTTGCGCGACCAGTACGAGCTCACCGGCGTGGTGTTGGGCATTCCGCACAACGCGGGTCGGCAACGCGAGATGGCCGAGATTCGCAACGCGATGTTTCACCCCACCGCCGGAGCGCCGTACGTCAATGTTCGGACCTATTTGGTCCTCCGGCACCTGATTGCGCCCTTCACCCGGCCCCGGTACGCGGATTCCACAGTCAACGACCCGATGGGCGATGAGAGCATGGTCAGTGACTTGACCACCATCATCACCGATGCCCGGTCTCGGGGTCTCACCGTGACGGTGATCGAGGATCCGGGCCACATGAACGACGCGCTGGGACGACCCCGCGTGCTCAATCGCCGGTGGCGGGCCGAGCTCGAGCCGCTTGGTGCGGTGTTTGCTGGCCATGCGCTCAACACTCGAGA
>DEBL01000075.1:1985-2719 GCA_002348535.1 Deltaproteobacteria bacterium UBA2957
GAGCCGCTCGGTGCGGTGTTTGCCGGCCATGCGCTCAACACCCGCGACTGCTGGGGGTTCATCGACCTTGGGCACCCCGGCGAGTCCGGTGCACTCGCCATTGCAACCGTCGTGGGGTCGGCGATGGTCAAGGGTGCGAGCATTCCGGGGCTTCAAGAGCAGCCCCGGTGCGCGGACGTTGAAGGCGCGGGACCCGGCAAGCCCGGCTGGCCGGTGGACGGGTGAATTCCACGCGAACGGTCTCGCCTGCTGTGGTAACGGCGCTGGCGGTGGTGCTCGGTGCCTTGGCCTTGGCGCAGCACATGGCTTGGCTGTCGCTTCACACGGCGGTCGAGACGTGGGACGACGACGCCGGGCTGTTTCGGTTGGCGCTGTGTCTGGCTGACGATTCCGGTGCGGCCTGTTCGGTCGGGGCACCCTACCCACCTCTTGTGCCGTGGGTCAGCAGTCGGTTGATGGGCGAGGTGCCGTCGCTGCAGGGGGCGCTCACGAGTCTGTGGCCTTTTGTGGCGCTGCTGATGGGCGCGTTGTTTGTGGGCGTGCGGCATCGAATGGGCTCGATGGCGGGGCTGGCGGCCATGATGATGGGGCCGGTGATGGTCTGGTCGCTTCACATTCGGGGCAAGTACTACACCGAGGTCCCCTTGGCGGCCCTCTGCGTCGGTGCGGTGGTGGCTCTCGCCCTGTCGGAGTCGATGCGACGGCGGATGCCCAGTCTTGTGTTCGGAGCCTTG
>DEBL01000054.1 GCA_002348535.1 Deltaproteobacteria bacterium UBA2957
GCGGGTCGTCGATATTCCTGGTTTCTCCGTCGAACTGTGCGGTGGAACGCATGTCGATCGAACGGGTGATGTGGGCGTGTTTCGAATTGTGAGTGAAAGCAGTGTCGCAGCCGGTGTTCGGCGCATTGAGGCTTACACTGGGCGGCACGCCGTCAACACGGTTCAGAATCAAGAAGCCACCCTTCATCAAGTAGCCGACCTCCTGCGCGCCCCTGTAGATCAAATGGCCGAAGCCATCCAGCGCATGATGGACGACCGGAAACGACTGCACGCGGAAGTTGAAAAGCTGAAGAACCAACTCGCCCGCGAGCAATCCGGCGACCTTACCGAGCAGGTCCGTGAGGTCAACGGCGTCAAGGTTATCGCCGCAGAGGTCAATGTGGATGCCAAAGCGCTTCGAACCGAAGCAGACCGCATCCGTGACAGCCTTGGTTCGGGGGTAGTCGTCTTGGGCAGCCGAGACCAAGGGTCGGTAAAGCTGGTCGTTACAGTGTCCAAAGACCTTGCCGGAAAAACCGTACACGCCGGCAATCTCATCCGCGAGATTGCAAGTATGGTCGGCGGCGGCGGTGGTGGCCGTCCCGATATGGCACAGGCTGGAGGCCGAAACCCCGATGCGCTGCCCAAGGCACTTGAAGCTGTTTACGGTCTAGTAGGCGCGTAGCGGATACGCCACCCAATCCACCAAAGTGCGAAAACTTTTTCGCACCCCAGCCCGTAACAATCGAGTGACGTCCCCCGAATGAATCGTGGTTCAGCCTTGGCACGGTTCCTGCTTGGTTTATGATTTAACGAATCCACGAGGTGCCATGCTTCCCGCCCCTACCTATACGCTTCCAGACGACAACTACGCAGTGGTGCTCAATGCCAATGCAGGTCGTGTAAACGGTCGATTGGCCCGCTCCATTCAACGGGTCGTCCCTCATGACCGACTTTTCCTGACTGAAAGCGAAGAGCACGCACAAGAGGTGTTCCATCACTGCATCAGTCGGGAGTATGGAACCGTATTCGCGGGTGGTGGTGACGGGACCATCATCGGGGCCATCAACGCTTTGGACTCGTACCGTGGTGAGCAGAGAATGCCGAACGTCGGCGTACTCCGGCTCGGAACCGGCAATGCCCTTGCTCACTGGCTCGGCAGTGGCCGTCCCATGACGGACCTTCGGCGCTGGAACAACGGCCAAGTTCATCGGTCTGTTTCTATGCACATGGTGGAAGCCGAGGGAACCCTGTTTCCCTTCGCCGGACTGGGGATCGATGCCGCAGTGTTGAACGACTACAACGAACTGAAAACGGCGGCACGTGGTCGTTGGTGGGAGGCCGCCTGCAAGGGACTTCCGGGGTATGTCGTCGCCGCCTACCTGAAGACCATCCCCAACTACCTGCGCCGACCCAAACAGCGCGTTCGAATCACAAACTTGGGCCGGCCCGCCTTTCGCATCGACCCAAGCGGTCGCGAAGTGGGCCCTGCCATTCCAACGGGTGGGACCCTGTACGATGGGGATGCCGCAACCGTGTGTTGCGGGACGATGCCGTTTTACGGGTACAAAATGAAGATCTTCCCTCACGCCACCCGCCGAGCTGGGCGGTTCCAACTCCGATGCATTGACATGAGCCCCATCCAGATGGCACTCAACGTCGGTAAGGTTTGGCGTGGAGAAACACCAAGTGGCATTCATGACTTTTACGCGGACCGCGTCCACGTGGAGTACCAAGATTCGATGCCGTACCAACTTGGCGGTGAAGCCATGGGGTACCGCAATGAGGTCACATTCTCCTTGGCCTCGTACCCCGTAACTCTTCTTGGGCAGGCCTAAAAGCAGCGGTGTCGCCGGAAAAACGCTACACTACTTTGATGCGAACCATTGGCTTAGCAATCATGGGCATCGGGTGCGCTTCGCCTGCTGAAGCCCCAAATGAACTAAATGAGCTAACGGCGTTCATTTTTGAGCATGCTCAGGATGATGATCCGGCACTGCTGCAGGAAGGCGTGGCGAACCTCGACACATGGATGTCGAAGCGGCTCGAAGAAACCAAAGACGGATACGTTGTAAACAACTTGACCAAGAAGTCCGTTGGCGAGCTCGACCAGTGCACCCGCGACATCTCTGGCTTGATCGGAGCCGCTGTTGGCACCACCAGCAGGTACGATGTCGACACCTTGACCGACGCTCAACTCAACGTCGACCCAATGCGTATGAGCGATGCCTTCATTGCCTATCGGCGAGACATTCTGTTCAATGACGAAGAGTGTTTCACGAACGGTGAGTGTGACGCTCTCCACTATGACTCCTATTCCACCAAAAAGTTCGCCCTCGGGATCGAGGTGGAAGGCGTCAGCCGAGTGCAGTGGCGGTGGGTGGATACCGATGAGGGGGTGGCTGTAGTCCAGCGGACTTGGCTTGCGTTGCCGCTCAAAGCGACTCCTGCATGGCTCAATGTCCGGGAGCAGTTTTACCTCAACGTGGTCATGCCTTGGCGAGACGATCGGTCCGTCCGCATGCAAGCGGTGTGGGCAGTCACCGAGATTGACGACGCACCCGTACCCGAGAACATGGCTTTGCAGCTTGCAATCAAGCAAATGCAAGACGACGCCACGCTTTATGACGAGTGGCTTGACGAAAACTAAGACTAAGTTCGTCTGTTGATGGTCGACGATCACCGGGGAAAACGGTACAAGCGTGGGCAACGTTCAATGGGATGGAGGTTTCGTATGTTGATGTTCGTTATGGCAGCGGTCTTCGGGTCTGCACCGGCTGAAGCTGCCTGCAACTCGCAGGTTCGCCGCGCTGCCGCATCATCCGGCACCGCTCTTGCAACTAACTTTGCGGCCCTCGCACGCTGCAGCACCGAGGAAGCGGAGATTCAATTTGACTCCCTGCTCCCGCGCGCCAAAACCGTCAAAGACTTGGTTGGATTAAGCATGTCCGCCATTGAGTCGGATGTCTGGACCCCCGTCTGGCGCGTTCTTTCTCATGATGCATTGGACTACGACGTTCGCGACCAAGTCGCCCAACGCATCGGAGAAGAGTGCACCAACAATCCAAAGATCGTGACCTTTTTTAAAGGGGCATATTCGGGCCTGAGAGACCTCGAGTTCCAGCAATGGGATGACGGAATGGTGGCCTGCACAAGCCCAGACTGGAATGCGTGGTTGGTGGAGACCGCCAAGAATCCCCCGTCGAGCCTCTTCGACGAGAAATACAACGCCGTCTTGGGCATCCTCACGCTGAAAATGGGTCCCGACTCGTTGCCTGTCTT
>DEBL01000144.1 GCA_002348535.1 Deltaproteobacteria bacterium UBA2957
TTGATCTTCACGCTTGCAAGCGTCTGGAACACATTCATTCACTGGGCAACCTTGCGATACCGGATGCATCAAGGTCGACTCGAGATCAACACAGGACTGCTCAACAAGCAGTCTCGGACCATCGATCCCGCCCGCATCCAGAATGTTGAACTCGTACAGAACCTCTTTCACTCCTGGGCTGGCCTCGTCGAACTCCGCATCGATACCGCTGGCGAACTGTCGACGGAAGGCTTGCTCTCCGCCTTGAGTGTCGAGGATGCAACCGAACTCCGCGACCAGTTGGCTCGAGTGGGTTCGCTCACATCGACCGACGACGAATCAGAGGTGATCGAGCCTATCGTGTCGATGGGAATCCCCGAGATATTGGCGTTTGGACTGACGCAGCGGACCATCGGTACTGTGGCCGTGATCGCGATCGTTGGCTTCGAATTCATGAATCAAGCCGGCCCGGAAATGGCGCGCGAGGTCTCGCAAAACCTCCAGCCCAGCACCATCATCGCTGCGCTGATGTTGGCGTTTGTCGGCTCGTGGGCGGTGAGCGCACTGACCAGCATCTTCCGGTTCTACGGCTACCGCATGACACGACTGGATGATGCGGTGCGGACCACCCAAGGCCTGACCACAAAGCGAAATGTCGAGATTCCCCTCTCAAAAGTTCAGATGGTGCGCACCGATGAACCCTTGGTGCGCCGAATGATGGGCTATGGAACGGTTCTCATCGAGACTGCAGGCCTTGGCGTTGTCGAAGGTCAAGTTCGCCAAGCCGAGGGCATGGTTCCCATGGTCGAAGCCGATGAACTCAGCGCAGTGACCGCCTGTACTGTGCCCCACGCCAACGTGGACCCGTGGACCACTCCGCTCCGCCCCGCCCACCCCCGGTCCCTGTACCGGGCAATCGTGGCCGCCTCGGTTCGAGCGACCGTGTTCATTGGCGTTGGGTTTACCTTTCTGGGCTCCTTGAAATGGCTCACCGTCGCATTGTTGCCGATGGCACTGATCGGCGCATGGCTCGATTGGGCAAAACAGGGATGGCTGGTCACCCCCACCTCCATTGTTTCGCGACGCGGGTTCTTTAATCGACGGACCTTCATTCTCAGTCGAGACAAGCTTCAGAGTGTTCACGTCGTGCAGGGTCCATTCATGCGGCTGCACGGTCTCAGTCGGGTCGTGGTCCGAGTGGCCGGAAGCCAAGTCAGCCTTCCTGAGACCGGCGCCGAGGATACCGCTTGGCTTGAAAACGCCCTCAGCTAAGCAGCCAATGGACTGCCCAGCAACTCGCAAGCACACCGGCAGCATCGGCGGCCAATCCCGCAGGCACCGCGTGGCGAATCTTGTTGACCCCGATCGAGCCAAAATACACCGCCAACACATAAAACGTAGTCTCGGTTGATCCGTTCATCGTGGATGCGATGTTGCCCACAAGCGAGTCTGGGCCGTGCGTCTCGAGCAACTCGGCTGTGATGCCGAACGCCCCCGAACCACTCAAGGGTCGCAACAGCGCCAATGGAAGCACATCGCCGGGAATGCCCAAGGCTGAGGTAAGCGGATTCACCCAGTCGACGAGTCTCTGGAGTCCACCGGAAGCGCGCAACATCCCGACGGCACTGAGAATGGCCACCAGATAGGGGATGATCATGACGGCCAAACTGAATCCCTCTTTGGCGCCAGACACGAATACTTCGTAGACCTTGACCCCTCGGACCACGCCAACGAGCAGCATCCCAAAGATGAGGCCAGGCATAATCCAAACACTGGCCGCCTCGCCGTTCACATACACGGCAACGACCAACGCGATCAAGGCCGCCATTGCACCGAGGAACGGCGCCAAATCCATCCATCGAAGGGGCGGTCGCTCGATGGCCTTCGCAGGCGGAGGCGATGTCTTCGCAAACCAGGGCAAGCGCGACAGTCCAATCGCTGCTGAAATGCCAACAACGGTCGAGATTCCGGTGGCCATGAGTGTGGTGGGAAAAATGGCCGCCGCATCCGCTGAGCCGTTGAGAGCTCGGAGCCCGATGATGCCCGTCGGCAGCAGGGCCAAGCCACTGGTATTGATCGCAAGAAACAGGACCATTGCATTGGTGGCGGTTCCCTGCTGTGTATTCAGCTCATTCAACTCTTTCATCGCCTTGAGCCCAAAGGGTGTCGCCGCATTGCCCAGCCCGAGCGCATTGGCCGCAATGTTCATCACCATGGCACCCATGGCCGGATGATCGGGCGGCACATCGGGAAACAAGCGAATGAGAACGGGACGGATCAGTCGCGCCATGAACGCGAGACCTCCGGCTTCTTCAACCACCTTCATTAGACCGAGAAAGAGGGCGATGTACCCCACCAGTCCGATGGCAAGATTGACGCTGGCCTTGGCAGCATCCAGCGCCCCTTGGCCCACCTCAGCCGGGGTGCCGTTGATGACGGCGAACGCGACAGCAAGGGTCACTAAACCGAAAAAGACGTGATTCATGGGGAAACTTCAGGTGCGAGAGAGACAAAACGAGACGAGGACCCATAACGCACGGGCCAGCAGTTCCGGGTCGTGCTGATCAAGCGGAACCACTCCAAGATCAATGGACTCAATTGGGGACCATCCTGACGGGTGATCCGGCGGGATCGGAAAACGCTGTTCTTTGATCGCTGCATCACCCGACGACCCGTTGGTGATCGCGAGGTAGGGAGTGCGCCGATTGAGTTCGGTATCGAATGGCTCATGATGGAAGTGCTGCTGCATCCATTGCTCCTCAAACGCCGCATCAAGCGCGAACACCGCCAACACGCGGTCGCGCAAGACCGGAGACGAATGCAACAACTGCATCATTCGATGCACTCGGCCTCCTTCCGCTATGAGCACCACGCGCTGGTGAGATTCCGGTACACACGCCATCACTGCCGCTTCATCCGCTTGATCGAGCACGACAACAGTACCGAGCGGAAGAGCCTCCGTTAGGGCGGGTCCACGTGTCCCGAACACCACCACGACTGTGCCGGTCAGTCGCCGCGCAATGGCGGCCTGAATGTCGGCGTCCCAGATGGCAACATTGCTCCAACCAATTCCCGGGGCGAGGCAAGCGGATGGGTCGTAGGCTGGACCCAATTC
>DEBL01000112.1 GCA_002348535.1 Deltaproteobacteria bacterium UBA2957
AATGACGCCCGGCTTAAACGTAACGTTCGCGGGCAGATCTTCAGTCCACAGGACCGCCGATGCCTCCATTCCTACCTCGAGGCGAGTCGGCATATCGATGCCCGCTACCGACACCCCATCGACGACGATTTCACGCTGAAGATAGGTCTCGCGGGATCCTTGCTGGGTGGCGAAGGTCGCGAACTCGGAAGGGTTTTCGGTGTACGAAAACGCAACTCCGTCCGGCACCAAGTCCGTGCCACTGTTCGCGAAGGCCACCGTGCCAACAGAGGGCAGGATCGCCCATGAAATTTCGCTTGGAAGCGCTTCAAGGCCGATGACTCCATCGAGATTCTTGGAATGAGCCACCAGAGTGTTCCATGGCCGATCACCCGCGTTGTCGAACAGAGACGAGAGCGGCTGCAACGAAGCGGTCACGTCATTCAAGACCAAACCGCCAATGGACATGGTCGAGATTTTAGCGGTTTTGGCTTCGCCACCTTTGTTCCATTTGCCGCTCTTTCCGTGGATATTGATGAGCTTCTTGTTGCCTTCGAAGACCTTCAGATCCTGTTCTTCCCCCACCCGTTTCGAAAGATAAACACCGGACACAGAGGAATTGAGGGCCATTAAGTACTCGCGGTCACCCACACTGACGGCCACCATTGGCACCGAGGAGCCAGAGGGCCCATGAAACAAGGTCACCTCCACGGTGTCGGCATTCAGCACGGCGGAACCAATGGAACCCTTGTACTTATCAAAGCTGGTTTCAGCGGACACAGACCCGGAAAACAACGCGAGGCAGAGGATAGAGCGGTGCATAAAGCGCCTCCTGTAGGCCGATGAGGTATCCCTCACAGTCCGTGCTTGCAATACACGTTGTCCATTGATATCCCCGCGGCTCCACTCAGGAAGGAACATGTCTGCAATATTCGATGTACACGGCCGAATGATTCTCGACTCACGGGGAAACCCCACCATTGAGGTTGAAGTCACAACTGAGGAGGGCATTGTCGGGCGCGCTGCGGTCCCCTCCGGCGCATCGACCGGCGAGCACGAAGCCGTTGAGCTGCGCGATGGCGACACCACACAGTGGAAAGGGAAGGGTGTATCCAAGGCGCTCGCAAACATTGAGCGTGAGATCGCACCGCAACTGATCGGCCTCGATGTGTTTGACCAGCGCGGCATTGATCAGCGCATGATCGAACTCGACGGCACCCCCAACAAGGGACGCCTTGGCGCCAACGCGATCTTGGGTGTTTCAATGGCCGTGGCCAACGCCGCAGCGCGCGTTCTGGGCCAGCCCTTGTACCGATACATCGGGGGAACCAGCGCGTGCGACACACCCGTACCCATGATGAATGTACTCAATGGTGGCTCCCACGCTGACAACAATGTCGACATCCAAGAGTTCATGATTGTACCGGTCGGAGCTGATACATTCGCGGAAGGATTGCGTTGTGGGACCGAGATTTACCACACACTCAAAGGCGTCATTAAGGCTCGGGGTCTCATGACCAGCGTTGGAGACGAGGGGGGATTCGCTCCAAACCTCGGCTCAAACGAAGAAGCGCTCGAGTTGCTCGCTGAGGCTGTCGAGAAGGCTGGCTACGCTCTCGGTCGAGATGTCGTTCTCGCCCTCGATGTCGCCGCAAGTGAGTTTTATGCAGACGGGGTCTATACCATCGATGGTGGAACCAAGACCTCGGCTGAGATGGTCACGTACTACCAAGGCCTCGCTGAGCGATTCCCATTGTTCAGCATCGAGGACGGTCTCGATGAGAACGACTGGGAAGGCTGGGCCCAGCTGACCGAGGCCCTCGGCAGCAAGCTGCAGTTGGTTGGCGACGACTTGTTTGTCACCAACGTCGAACGCCTCAGTCGCGGCATCGACACGAACGTCGCCAATGCCGTTTTAATCAAAGTGAATCAGATTGGAACCTTGAGCGAGACGCTGGATACCATCGAGATGGCTCACAAGAACGGATACCGATGCGTCATTTCCCACCGTTCCGGTGAAACCGAAGACACCACCATTGCAGACCTCGCTGTGGCAACCAACGCGGGTCAAATCAAGACCGGCGCACCGTGCCGGTCCGAACGCGTTGCGAAGTACAACCAACTGCTTCGGATCGAAAGCGAACTCGGACCGGTCGCCCGCTACGCCGGGTGCCGTGTTCTCCGTCGCTAGAACCGTTCAACGAGAACGTATCCATCGGCGAAATCGTAGCCGCCTTCCAAGAACACCTCTCTGGTCTTGGGGTCCACAAGACGTCCGGGGGGGCGGGCGAGCCCGTCGACAACCATGTCTTCGAAGGTTGTGAGCTTGTCGGGTCCGGTTGCCGATCGCACAAGGACCTTGATTTCTCGGCCAAGGGTGTCGCCCGGTTCCATAAGAGGAAACACCCAGATCTGTTTCCCATCGGGCATTGTTTGATGCAGCCGCACCACGAAGTGTGCAGTGCCCTGAATTTGAACACCCCGATGGGATCGGGTCACATCCGATACAGACACAGGATGCGGCGTGGGATCGAACCCCGGCGGTGCTCCCCGATCCCACCAGATGTACCCAATTACCGAGGTCGCCACGAGGGTGAACGGGATGAGTACTGCGAGGATATTCTTATTCATTGGGGCTTCACCTCAAACAAACCAATGCGTCACAACCATTGTATAGTTCATGGCGACGCGGTTATCTTACACCGAACAGGAGACCCCCCCATGAGCCTGCCTACCCTTGCATACCTGACCCTCTCGAACCTTGCATGCACGCCCGCTGAGGAGGCCGGAGGCATGGGGGGCGGTGGCATCGCCAATGAAATCAATCAGCCGAGTGGCGATGACGGTATGGGGGGAGAAGATGACACTGGAACCTACGGGTCTGCGCCAGCCATCACCAATGCAGAAGGGTTCTGGAACGAGAATGCAGAAGGAGACTGGCAGATTCTCTTGAGCATTTCCTACACCGATGCTGACAACGACATCGACGGCGGGCAAGTGGGAATCAGCGCGGAAGTCAGCGGTGTCATGGGCGCAGAGCAGTGGTTTATGATTGACGGCAATGATGCCATTCACGATGCAGAGGCAGGACTTGTCGACTTGACGCTGTTGCTTGAGCAGGTCGACGGTGACCCCACCACAGCGGGAGTCAACCTGATGGTCCGACTCAAAGATGCCAATCAGAACTCCTCTACCGAATACAGCGTGACGCCCACCATCGAATAGGCGGCCCATGAACCGGGTTTGGATGGACCAAGGAGGCACATTCACCGACGTTGTCCGTGTGACTGCATCGGGAACCGTTTCCATCCAGAAGGTGCTGACCGATGGCGTCGACCTCGACCGACTCGCGGAAGGGGCCATCGATGTTCGTCGCGGTACGACCGTCGCCACAAACGCGTTGTTGGAGCGTACTGGCGCCCCAACACTGCTGATCACCAATTGTGGATTTGGTGACCTGATTCAAATCGGCGATGGCCGCAGGCCGAATTTGTTTCGCCTGCACATTCGTCGCCCCCACCCACTCGCGACCGCAGTTCTCGAGTGTGACGGCCGAATCAACAAGCACGGCGAGCCCGTTGTACCATTGCGTGTCGACCACAGTGCGCTTCAAATGCACTTTGATCGTGGGCTTCGTTCGGTTGCCATCGTCCTGATTCACGGTCCACTGTTTCCAGAACACGAGCAGATCATTGCGATGGAATGCTCTCGCATCGGGTTCAACACCATTCGGATGGGGCACACCATCGCCCCTTCACGAGGATTTCTCTCTCGCCTTCACACCACAGTAGCCGACGCATCATTGTCTCCCCTATTGCCCACCGCACCCGGCCTGTACATGCGCTCTGACGGAGGCCTCAGTCGGCAGGATGAATGGACGGGCTCTCAAGCGATCCTGAGTGGCCCCGCCGGTGGTGTCGTTGCAACCGCGGCTCTCGCTACCGCTGCCGGTGTAGCTCCAGCCTTCGGAATCGATATGGGAGGGACAAGCACCGATGTATGCCGAGTCGACGGTGCACCGGAGCGAACCGATCACCTCGCCATCGGCGACCTCACGCTTCGGGTTCCGACGGTCGCTCTGCATACAGTGGCTGCAGGCGGCGGATCCATTTTGAAGACCGTTGATGGGCTCCTCACGGTTGGTCCGCGCTCGGCAAGGTCCGATCCCGGCCCCGCAGCCTATGGGCGTGGGGGACCGGCGACGCTCACGGACGCCGAGGTTGTTCTCGGGCGACTCCCCGTGTTTCCCCGCATCTGTGGCCCGGATCGAAACGGAGCGCTGGACTGCGTAGCGTCGCGAGCCGCCATTGCAGGTGCGGCGCCCGGGCTCACCATCGAGCATGCGGCAGATGGCTTCAAGCGGGTGGCTGCCGAGACTGCGGCCCGCGCCGTTCGAACACTCGCGGCAAGGCGCGGCGTCAATCCAGCCGACCACTCATTGGTGGCATTCGGAGGGGCTGG
>DEBL01000127.1 GCA_002348535.1 Deltaproteobacteria bacterium UBA2957
ACACGGGTACCACTGCACGCTCAGTACCTACTACGCCGAATACTTTGACTTCAGTCCCGCAGCTGCCGAAGTGTTTGGAATCGGTACGGTCGTCGCGAAGCATCCGGTTCCCGATGACTTTCCCCTCGATATCTGGCCAGAGGTTTGGCGAAATAAATCGTATTCAGTCCATGAGTTGGTGAACTCGGACGCGGCCGAACTGGTTTCTTTTGTGGACGTCAGTGGGACGATTGAGGGTCCCTCGTTCCGATCGCTACGACCCATCATCAAACGGTTGGCTGTGCCGGCGTTTGCCCTCGGTATTGTTCCGGAAGTTGCGATTAATCCTTCGATTGAAGTTCCGGTTTTGGTGGATGGTTCCGGGCAGCGCCGAGACTGGCGCGGTGCCAATGCGCTGGACGCCGTATTTGCGGGGGAGCGGGGGTCCGAAGAATCCTTAGGGGAAGTTGTAACGGTGTCGCGTGGACTGTCTTCCTACGCGGCGCGGGTCCGATCGGTGGGCGGTACCGCTCACCTCATGTTGAAGGTGAATGCGTTTCCGTGGTGGTCGGCCCGTGTTGACGGTGTCGAGGTGCCTATTCGCCACGTTGCGCCCAACTTTATGGCTGTTGCCGTGCCGAGTGGCGAGCATGTGGTCCGTTGGGAGTACACCAACCCGTGGTGGCAGAAACTCGGTGCCGTAATTTCAGTGGTGGTCGGTTTCTTTTGCATCGTTGGTCGTTCTTCATTTGGCGGGAGGGCAATATAGGGACGCAGTTGACCCGGCCTAAGGCCGCGATCAGGCAAAGTGCACCGACTGGGATTGCAGGGTCAAATCGCGTACAATCACACCGTCGTGTGCGGGAACACGGAGGGAGTCAAATGAGCAATGAACGCACCGTCGAGTCGCTGGAGCGTCAGCTGGCTGCGCTTGAGAAGTTCCCGGATCAGAACCCGAATCCAGTGCTCAAGGTTTCCATGGAAGGGGTATTGATCTACGCCAATGAAGCCGCGCTTCGAATCCACCAAGCTTGGGGCGTTTCCATTGGAGAGCGGCTTCCGGCTGCATTGATCGAGCACGCCACAGCCGCTTCGTCTGAACCGCTGGAAATGGCGGTCGGCAACCGCACGGTGGCGTTTCACGCGGTTGTCGTCGAAGAATTTGGATTTATCAATGTCTATGGAACCGATGTGACGGCCATGAAGGCCATCACGAAGTTTCCAGACCAAAACCCAAATCCCGTTCTCAAAACAGACATGAGCGGCCGGCTGCTCTATGCAAATACTGCAGGCGATGCGATCCGGAGAGCATGGGGCATCATGACCGGAGAGTTGGTTCCCTCCGTGATTTCCGCCGCCGCCTGTGGAGGATCATTGGAGCCGGTTGAACTGGATGTGGATTCGAAGACCTTTCTGTTTTACGCCGTAGCGGTTCCGGAGTTCGACTTTATCAACATCTACGGAACCGATGTCAGTGCCGCAAAGGACAACGAACGCATCCTCGCGAAGCTTGCAAAGTACTTCTCTCCCCAGGTCTACTCGTCCATTTTCTCGGGCGACCTCGAGGTGAAGATCCAGACGCAACGCAAGCGTCTGACGGTGTTCTTTTCCGACATCAAAGGGTTTAGTGCGATCACGGAGCGTCTTGAACCGGAGGTGTTGACGGAGCTCATTACTGAGTACCTGACGGCGATGACGGACATTGCCGTAAAGCATGGCGGAACCGTCGATAAATACATTGGCGATGCGATTATGGTCTTCTTCGGTGACCCTCAGACCCGGGGTCACAAGGCCGATGCCGTCGCCTGTGTCCAGATGGCTCTCGAGATGAAGGAATCGCTTCGCACAATCCGCCGGGCGTGGAAGTCAAAAGGAATCGCCCAAGACCTCGACATTCGGGTGGGGATCCACACCGATACGTGCACGGTGGGAAACTTCGGGTCGGCCGACCGCCTCGACTACACCACGATTGGAAACGGTGTGAACCTTGCGTCGCGGCTTGAGTCCTCGGCCCGCCCCAACCAGATTCTCATCTCGGAAGACACCTATCTTCTGATTCGCGACACCATCCACTGCGAAAAGCTGGACCGAATCACCGTTAAAAACATCAAGCATCCCGTGCAGACCTATGAGGTGCGTGGCACTGCCGGCGCGGGAGAGGGGTGCGGTTCGATCGATGTGCAGGGCGAGGGGTTCGCGCTGATGCTGGACCCGAACAGTGTGTCCGGCGTCGAGGAAAAACGAGCGATCTTAGAGCGGGCAATCGCGCTCCTCGAGCAGATGGAAGACGGAGAGCGGTAACCCCGTCTGGGGCACAGCGGGTTTGGGCAGCCACCGGTATATTGAGAAGCAATCCGCACTTCGCACCCGTGTCGTTTTGGAATAAGAAGGCACGGAGGGTCGCATGAGTTGGTGGGGTGTATCGCTGGTTGGGTTGTTGGGGCTGACATCGATGGCGCTTGGAGCGGAGCGTTTGCGTCCATTCGGCGCACGAAGCACCGGTGAGCGAAAAAATCGCATCGATCAATCCCCATTGTTTAAAAACGGAAAGGCTCAGAATCCCATCGAGACCAGTCTCGGCTTGAACCGAGAGTTCTTTGGTGTCATGCGGCGTTACCTGCGGGGCGGCCAAGAGCCCGATGTTGAGCTTCCGGTCGTAACCCCCGTATGGCCCGATGCACCAAGACAAGAACTCACGGTGACGTGGCTTGGCCACAGTTCGGTGGTTCTCGAGCTGGACGGAGTACGCGTGGTGACGGATCCCATGTTGTCGAAGCGAGCATCTCCATTTCAAGCGATGGGACCCGCGCGTTTTCATCGTGCCCCAGTGACGGTAGACGCACTGCCACCGTTGGATGCGGTCATCATCAGTCATGACCACTACGACCACCTCGACATGCACACTGTTGCGGCCTTGGCCGCCCGCGACCTCCGCTTCATCGTTCCCCTTGGGGTTGGTGCGCACCTCGAGGCTTGGGGCGTCAGCAACGAGAAAATTACAGAGTTGGAGTGGTGGGAGGAGGCAGACGTCTCAGGGCTTCGGGTTGTATGCACCCCATCAAGGCATTTTAGCGGTCGGGGATTGACCGACCGCTATCGCACACTCTGGGCGAGTTGGGCCATCATTGGGGCGCGACAGCGGGCATGGTTTTCAGGCGATACGGGCCCGTTTCCGCAAGTTGCCGAGGTGGGAGACCGGTTGGGGCCCTTTGACCTTACGATGATTGAGGTCGGGGCATACGACCCGGCATGGGGTTCCGTGCACATGGGACCCGACGCGGCGCTCGAGATGAACGCGCTGGTCAAGGGAAAGACCTTGTTTCCCATACACTGGGGCACATTTAATCTTGCAACCCACCGATGGGACCAACCGGTCGTCCGTCTTATCGATCAAGTTGACGACGCGGTGGCCCTCATGCTGCCCATAGCGGGTGCGACCCAGCGGGCTGACGCGCCGAGCGTCAACCCGTTTTGGGGTGGCCGTGCCACGCTATGGGCGTCGCTGGGGCGCGACACGATCGACTGACCGCTTTGCGGCGAGCCCTAATACTTGACGCTGCACCCGTAGGGCTTTGATTGCCCTTGAGGAGACGGTTTTCCGTTTGTTACGGCGGCAAGGACGCGTTCTGTGATCGCGTCAAGTTCGCCGCCCTTGGGTTTTCCGAAGGGGGCATTGTCGAGCGCGCCGTTGTAGACTTGGTTGCCAGTGGGGTCAATGACAACCATCTGGGGGGTAGTCTTGGCGGCATAGGCCTTCCCGACCTTGCCGGACTCGTCGAGCAGGATTGGGTGCTTCATGTTCCAGTCGCTTTTCGCGCGCTTGTTCGCGTCTATACCGGTGCCCTGACTACCGGGAGAGCCTGAGTTGATGGCCAGCCACACGACGCCCTGTTCCGACCAAGTGTTGGCCATGGTTTTGAGGCCGCCGTCGGGGCCGTGGGCTTGCTTAACGAATGGACATCCGGGGTTGAACCACTCCAATACAACCACCTTGCCTTTGTGGTCGGCGAGGCTGACGGTCTCACCGGCCAAGTCAGGCAGAGAGAATGCCGGCGCGGGAGCGCCAATGTTGACCGGACCGAAGTCGGCGGCATGTACAGGCGCGGCGGAGAGAATCAGCAGTGTGGCGAGCATGAGAACCTCGAGTAGAAATCGTTGTTGAGATGATGCTCGGCACTAACCCAAGGTGACTCTGCGGTATTCCCATGGACGATTTTTTGACCAGTGCGGTCCGCACGGTGGGTGCCCGCCGCCGCAAGGAGGCGCGACGACGGGCTGATGGAGAAGGTTTACTCAGGTTGCTCGTCTTGTGCCTCGCCCGTGTCTTCCTCACTCGGCCCATCGGGTACAGGGTGAACAAGTTCGAAGGCTTTCGGGATCAGTTCCGCGGATCCGTCGGTGTACTCGAGCACCAGCGTGATGGGTCCGGGGTCTGCATGCTGTGGTGCCGCAATTAAAGCAGTGATTCCGTCGTCCACTACCGTGAACCGGAGAACTTCCGCTCCGTTGAGCGCGACCACTTCTGAGACCAATTCGTACTCGATGACCGGATCCGCTGAGATCACAAATTCGCCGTGCTGACCGAGGGTTAGTTCCGAGGGAGAGACGCTGAACTCCGTCTGTTCGATCCCGGTGTCGGACTCAATTCCGATTGCGCCGGTGTCGCTCCACGTTCCCTTGGGCAATTCTCCGACTATGATGCAACCGCTCAACATGGCAGTCGCCAGACATGTAATTTCAACGATACGCATGGTGTCCTCCAGTGAATGACTCTTCGATGAACATTCCTACCGACGGCGGTCCCCATCGTTCATTCAGGAAATCAAAAAAATATGCACCACGAGAAGCTACTTTGGCCGCTGTGTCTATCGATTGTCGCCTGCGAAAGTTCAAAGCATCCCCCGGTGGGTGAGAGCGATGATGAACGCGATTTGGGGATTGAGTGGACCGCCGAGGAGGGCGTCATCACCCTCGAGGACGGTGCCGCCGAGTCGATCGACGAGGCTGATGACGACACCCCCCCGGTGACCGATGAGCCTGTGGATGCCCCGGAGGCGGATTTCGAAGTGTGCTACCCGGGTGCCGATGGGACGTACAGCATGTGCTTCCCCTTGGTGGACCATGTGGATGAAATGGGCGCGGCCTATGACTACCCGGAACCCTATGAGGACAGCGAGCAGTACCGCGCGCCTGTTCGGTACATTGACCTCGATCCGGTGGACCACAGCCTGCCTCTCAGCCTCAACTTTGTTGTCGGCGAGTTTATGCATCGCGACAAGGGCCAATTTGGCCTTTATCAAGTGCACGCCGTGGAGAGCCTGCAGGCGATCCGGGAGGCGACAGGTGGGCCATTGTACGCGAACTCAGGGTATCGAAACGTGGCCTACAACGAAGGGGTTGGCGGGGCAGAGTGGAGCCGGCACATGTACGGCGATGCAATGGATATGTATTCCGACACTGTGTCATTGGACGAGTTGGCGGACATTTGTGAAGACATGGGAGCTGGCTTTACGAAGCTCTACACCAGTCACGTGCACTGCGATTGGCGCGATGATCCGCTCGATTTCGCATTTTTTGAATAATTACTCGGTCACTGAGGCAATAAGCGCCGCGTCAATCGGTTATTATGGTGGCGACCGAGGTAAACAATGCGACCAATGTTCTGGGCTCCAATTTTGAGCGCTTTTGCGCTGGGATGCGAAGCGAAGCATGAGCATGGCTTTGTCTCGGCAGGTGGTGATCCGGGCCCCGGTGCTGGTGGAACGGTGATCGACGCATGGGGTGGGTGCGAAGAGGAACCAAAAGCTGAACTATCGTCCGATTCGGTGGTGCAAACAGTTCCTCCTCCTGCTGCGAAAAATGTCAGTGTTCATACGCCCATCCTTACGTTCTTAGAAGAAGGCTACACCATCGATGACATCGACCGGTTTGACGTCTCCAGCAATGGCTGGAAGGTTGAGGGGGATGTGGTATCTCTCGACCGTGGGGAGACTTCAGTGCTGGCGTTTGCGCCCATTGATCCCTACGAGGTGGCCGGTGAGGTGCAAGTCCGAATCGAAGCGCCGGGCGGCCCAGTAGAGTGGGCATTCCATACTGGCCCCTACGAGCCGACCATGGCGGGCAACCCAAATCTCAGCTTCGAGAACACCGTTACCCCGCAGGGTGTTGAGTGCGAGTACACCTTCTTCACAGACAACTTCATTGGGTTTGGTGACGTGGCCATCACGGACGAAGAAGCCGGCCCAACCGAGGCGACGGATGGAGTGTCTCGATTGCTGATGACGACGGGCGAGGTGCTCGGGAATGCCTCTGTGCGAGGCACAAGCAGCTTTGTCACAACTCAGCCGATGCCAGTCATCGACGACCCGGTTCTTAAGTTCGACTACCGATTCGTTTCGGAGGAGTTCGATGAAAATGTGGGAATCGTTCACGACGATAGCTTCTTGGTTGTCGCCCACGGTCGAGCCGGTGTCGTGTTTGAAGAAGTGACCAGTGTGAATCGAGTCGGAACCGATGGGTCCGAAGACGTCAGCTTCCCCGGCTTGCTTGGTGCTGAAGCCAGCGAGTGGATGACGCACAGCGTGGAGGACTTCAATACCCTTGGCGCCAACTCGACCATCTCGCTGTTTATTACGGACGTCGGAAGCACGGTTCGAACCAGTGCCGTGAGTGTCGATCACCTTCGTGTGGACTGATTGGTCTTTCCCCGCGCCCTGAACCTGCCAAAAATCGCGGTACTCGTCGGCCTTTGTGTGGGTGTTGGGTGCCAAGATTCCGCGCCGAAGTCCAGTCGAACGTACGAGGTAGTCCGCGGCGATACGTTGAGCGCGATCGCTCGGCGAGAGGGCGTATCAGTGCGGGACCTGATGAGGTGGAATGACCTTCGGACCGACCGGATTGAAGTCG
>DEBL01000165.1:0-331 GCA_002348535.1 Deltaproteobacteria bacterium UBA2957
GATCGTATTCTCATCGTCTACCGGACCGAACACACCGGACATCGAGGTGTCCAGCGAGGTCAGTGGACGGTCGTTCAGCGGCGCATCGGGCGGGCGCGAAGCAGGCCGGGTGGCCGGCCGCTCGGAGGTGGGCATCTCTTCTGTGTCCACGCGTGCAGGGATGCTGGAAACGGGTCGTTCACCCCGCTTAAACGGTCGTGTCTCACCGTCTTCATCGGCGGATGCGGTATCGGCGGGGGTGTGGGGTGCATATTCGGGAAACATTCCCTTAAGGTAGGCGGCGAGGGTCGCATTGCTGAAGATGTACCCAGCCTCGTGGAAAAACTTGTCG
>DEBL01000165.1:624-2274 GCA_002348535.1 Deltaproteobacteria bacterium UBA2957
GCATTGCTGAAGATGTACCCGGCCTCGTGGAAAAACTTGTCGAGAGAGTCTTTCATCGCCGTGGCCGATGCGTAGCGTTGGCTTGGTTCGGCAGTGAGGGTGGCGGCAAGAAGTCGATCGATGGCGGGGGGAACTTCAGGATTGAACGCGACCGCGGGAATGTACGAAGCCTTCTTGATGGCTTCAATGGTCTTCGCTTCGGATGTCTGCCGGAAGGGATGTCTGCATGTGAGCATCTCGTACAGCAGTACCCCAACAGCGAACAGGTCCGTCCGCTGGTCCACGGTCTCGCTTCGGGCTTGTTCGGGGGTCAAGTAGTCAAATCGGCCTTTTACGACGCCCGTGACGGTATCAAGGCTGCGCACGCGGGCCTTTGCGATCCCAAAATCAGTAAGCTTGACCTCGCCGCGTGTGCTCAGAAGGACATTTGATGGGCACACATCACGGTGAATGATGTCCAACGGAACCGGACGACCGCCGCGCATAATCTGACGGTCGTGGGCGTACTCCAGCGCCTTCAGTGTCTCGACAGCGACGAAGATTGCGTGGGGGACGGGCAACATGACCCCCCGTTCCGCGAGGCGAGTGATGAGAGCCTCAAGGTTGGGGCCGTCGACATACTCCATGGCGATGAACGGCTCGTTCTCGGTGGAATCGAGGTCCACGATTTGGACAATGTTGGCGTGACTGAGCAACCCTGCAATCTTGGCTTCCTCGACCAGCATGTCGACGAACTCTTGATTGCCTGCATGTTTTGGATGGACACGCTTTACGGCGAACATGCGCTGGAATCCGCCCAGCCCTTCGGCTCGGGCTTTAAAGATTTCGGCCATTCCACCTGCAGAAATGCGCTCGATGACCTTGTACTTGCCGAATTGATTAGCTGTTTCTGAATCGCTCACGGTGCGCCCCACATGTAGAGGCTACCATCGACTGGGGTTGGCAAGCAGCAAGTACATGTTGTGTCCAACGTCCTGCGCACGATCTTTCAGGCGACGGAGGAGCGGCGTGACGTTTTCACCTCTGGCTTTTCGCCGAACGGCATCAAGATGCAGCGCACCCAAGTACAGATGCACCCATCGGCTGTTGCGCGTCGCGCCAAGGAGCGGTTCGTAGGCTGCGTCGGGCACTTGACGTGCGGCGCCCAGAACAAGCTGTGCGAACTGGTGCAGTTCGCGCCACTCCGCGCAGCCTCTCGCCGTCATGAGGCTCATCGCGGTGTCGATGGCGGCTTGTTTGTGGCCTTGCACCAAGAACAGGCGCGCGCGCTCCGCGCGGGATGCGGCAGCCCCGTAGCCAATTCGAGCGTCTTCGGTGGCGAGGAGTGCGGCCTCCACGTTGCCTCGAGACCACTGCCATCGGGCAAACGCGGCGGGCCAGTGGTCTCGTGGCGACCACACATTGGGTGAACCGTAGGTCGTCAACGCACGCTTGGCTTCAGTTGAACTTCCCGTTTGGCACGCAAAGTCAAGTGCCGTGGACCACGCCTCAGCCAACAGGTCAGGGTCATCAACGCCTTGGCTTGCGGTAATGGCTTCGTCGAGCAAGAATTGTGCGGCACCTCGGTCTGCCCGCTCGACTGCGAGTCGAGCGGAGCACACGGCTTGGTTGCTGAAGACCAACACATCGCCGTGGATAAACTGCAATGCA
>DEBL01000165.1:2582-8611 GCA_002348535.1 Deltaproteobacteria bacterium UBA2957
CCGTGGATAAACTGCAATGCATTGGCCTGGGCGAGTGCCTCATCCGCCCCCGTCCGGTCACCGATTCGGTGAAGCGCGATGGCTTGATTCACGGAGAATGCAGCAGCGCCACGCTGGTACCCAGAGCCCAGACAACGAAACGCCATTTCCCCACACACACGCGCCGCCTCGGTCGGTCGACCTGCGTATACAAGCGCCGCCGAATAGGTTGTTGCCGCGTCGATCTCAGGCTGTGTCAGTCGCTTTGGGCGAACCGGCAAGGTAACATCGCCCTCGGTGGTTTCGTCATCGGGACTGGAATTTGATGCGCCCGCCCGAGCCAATGTCAGAGCACTGCGCGCGTCTCGAAGAGCGTCGGCGTTTTGGCGAGTCCCGAGGTACGCCAAGGCGATCTCGCGGAACATGCGAGCGGACAGCACAGGGTGTGATTTGGAGAGACTCCGGGCCCACTTTCGGGCATCATCAAGCACCGGTTCGGCCTCGCCAGTTCGGATTGCGTGGGCGAGTTTGAGGTGAGCATAGAGGCAACGACGCTGGGGCGAATCCGCCGCAACCGCCAGTTCCCGAATGTCATCGATGCCAATGGTGTTGGGAGCAAGGTGAAGGCTGGCGAGCAAACGCGCGTACCGAAACTCGAAATGACTCGTGGCAATGGTCACCTTCTCGGGCGGAAGATGGAGCAGAAACAAATCAAGCCATCGTCGAATTTGAACGGGTCGCTCTCGATTCACCTCGAGATGAACCACCTTGGCGAGGTCTGACGGCTTGGCTTGGGTGGAGTGCAAGAGGTGTTTGGCGCGCTGGTACACCGCCTCCTCGGCTTCTGGAAAGCGGCCCCATGCCAAGGCAGCCAGCGAGTGTGCCTCCAGCGGGTTGGGGTCATCTGCAGCCGCAAGTATTCGGGTTGCTTGACTGGTGAAGCGAATGGTTTCGGACGACGAGTCCGTGGCCTCTTGAACCGTCATCAGGTGGCCTTTTTCGAGCCATCGGTCCAGATCCGGAGCGATCTGAACGGCAACCGCTTTTGGGAAGGGCTCAGATAGAACGCTCAAGCGCTGGAGGGCAACGGGGGTTTTCTTCGGTGGAGGAACCATGAGCCGTTCAGTCGCGATGGTTGTCCACGCGCGACGAAGAAACTCCCTTCCTCGGGTTGTGGGCTCGGGCGCTTCGATTCGACCCCCGAGAAGCTCGTCCCAGCCCTCACGGTGCGCTGCCTCGCTCCATTCGGGCAACGGAGCACTTGGAAGGCCGTCGATGATTTCGCGCGTCGTGCACCAGATTCGGCAACCCGAATTCAGTCGCTCGACGATGGTCCCAAGTGATCGCAGGGTCCCCAAGTCGGCTTGGTGCATCCCGTGAAGCACAACCGCAATCGGCCCGCATCGATTGAGGACGCCGGCAATGGCTGCACCGGCAACAGCCGCATCGGGCACGCGTGTGTACGGTGAAGCGCACGGTACGGGCATCTCCGGCCAAATACCATGGAGAACGGGGAGGTCGTCACCGGCAATCTGGGCCCGAGCTGTGGAGGTGCGCTGCTGGAACAACTGGCCAAGAATGGTCACCCATGGCCCATAGGGTTGGGTTGGGTCACATCGCCCCATGACCGATGGGTAGCCCTTTCGGTACCACGCGGTTCGGGCAGATGCCGTTACCCGGTGAACCCCATCGCCGAGCCCGCCAATGAGCTGCGCATGACCGTCCAAGAGGGTTTGGACGGACCCGATGGTGCCGACTGGTTGTGGCCATTGAGCAGGCGTGAGGGGCATGCGGAGTGCGATGGCTCGCAAGGCAGCTTCGGTTTCTTCAGCGGTGGGTCGTTCCGCGGGGTCGAGATCGAGCATCCGATCGATGAGGGCGGCGAGGCCAAGCGGGATGTGGGCGCCAATGCGAATCAGCGAGGGCTGGCGTCTACCCGGCGATAGGTCATGGGCCGGTGTGTCCGCGAGTGTCTCATAGAGCACTGTACCGAGGCTGAAGATGTCGACGCGATGGTCGTGCGGCATTCCCAATCGTTGTTCGGGTGCCATGTACGCCGGCGTGCCGCGGAACCCGGCGCTGTGTTCGCTGCTGCTGCCGAAGTGATGCGTGCCGAAGTCGAGGACGGTGGCTCTGAGGTCTGACGCGCTGCGAACCACATGAATGTTCGCGGGCTTGATGTCGCGGTGTGCGAGCCCCAAACGATGAATGCTCGCGAGAGCGCGGGCCACCTGCGATCCGGCTTCACTCACGCGGCGGACGCGCTCTTCAGGGTCACGCAGCGCGTTGCCGAATTGGTTGAACGGCGTGCCTTCGGCGATCTCCATCGTGAAGAAGAGGTAGCCTTGGTCGGCGCCCGTATCGAGCACCTGCACCACGCCGGGCAAGCGGAGGGTGCGAAGTCGCTCGAACTCAGCCCGAAAACGCATCGAGTCACGGTCGTCGGTGTGGGGGCGCGCCTTCAGCGCAACCATTCGCCCATCGAGGTGCTGCGCCGCCCAGACGTCGCCCTCACCGCCCCTACCGATGCGGTGAACCAAGCGATAGGCTCGGAGTTGGAGTCCTGCCGTAAGTGGCCTCATGTCCGCATCCTACCGTGCGCGTCATTTCCGGCCCCGAGATTATCCGTGGGTGTCGGGCGCGCGGGAGGGCGAATGAGGTGACTGGTTCCGTGGGGTTGCATTCGTCAACTTTACCGCTAGTCGGGCGTTCCTTTCGGAGATAGTGCCTGAGTCAGGGCCCGCCAGCAGACCGAACCGGCTTAGGCTTGGGAACATTTTTGGGTGTTATTACCCCGACAATGCTCACGATTCTCGGTGTAATCCGAGACCTTCGAACCGGATGGGTGGTCGCGAACGCGGGTCTGGTGGGGACGTTGATTATCGTCGCGTTGGCCCACGTGATCACCATCACAACATCCATGTCGTTGTCCACACTCGCCACCAGCATGCGAGTGGGTGGCGGTGGGGTATATTGCTTGATTCCGCGCAGCATGGGCCTTGAACTTGGGGGGCTTTGGGCATTCCCCGGTACCTCTCGCAAGCATGGAGTCTGACCCTGTATGCGTTCGGGCTGGCCGAAAGTATCCGCATTGTCTGGCCGGGGGCTCCGGTGCAGCCGCTGGCCGCCCTGTTGGTGATTGGTGTGGTCCTGAAGTCGGTGATGGACGACCAAGACTCAGTGGATGCAGTGCATCGGGCCTTCGAGTCCATGCTTCCAGACCTTCGGATGGATGTTGGGCTCGACGTTATTCTTCGTCCACCGGGAGAGGCGTACGGGGACGTGATTCGGAGGGCTTCCCAAAACGCAGACATGGTGTTTATGGGAATGTCGGTCCCTGATCCGGGATCGGAACTGGCCTACGCGAAGAGCCTGATGGGTCTCTTGGATGGTCTCCCGTCCACCATTCTCGTCCGAAATGCAAGTCGCTTCCACGGTCGGCTGGTGTGAACGGCTGGCTCAATCGACGGCAGGGACGTCAAATTCAAAGTCGAGGTCATCGCCCAGTGTCGCGGTCAGGTGGGCCTTGAGTCTTTTTCGGATTCGAGCCTCGATTTGACGGATCCGTTCCTTGCTGACGCCGTACCGTTCGCCCAACAGCGCCAAACTTGTGGGGTCGTCGGCCACGAGGCGTTCGGTCCATATGGCCCGCTCACGGTCATCCCGGAGTTGTTCCGAAAAGCTGGATAGCTCGCCTTGAATGGTCGCACCCAACTCGGCACGGGCTGCGGCTTCATCCGGTCCGATGGACACCCCATCTGGAATGACCTCGGACAGTGACCGGCCCTCCTCACCGCGGGCAGGTGCATGCAGCGACATGGCCGGAGCGCGCATGTGTTGGTCGACATTGGCGATTTCTTGCTCGGGTATGTCGAGCGCTTCCGAGAGCGCCTTTGCGCTTGGAGTGATGCCCATCGATTCGAGGCGCTTCTTTTCTTTATTGAGCTGGAAGAACAGTTTCCGACCGTGTCGGGTGGAGCCCAGACGAACCATCCGGTAGTTGTCCATCAGGTAGCGAAGAATCATCGCGCGGATCCAGTACTGTGCATAGCTGGAGAACCGTATGCCTCTGTAGGGGTCGTACCGAGACAAGGCCTCGACCAAGCCGGTGTTGCCCTCTTGGATGAGGTCGAGGACATCAGACCATTGCCGGTGGTACTGGAATGCAAGCTTCACGACCAAGCGAAGGTTTGATGTAACCAACCGCTTTGCTGCGTCGGGGTCTTGGTTCTCGAGGTAGCGAGTGGCCAACTCCGTTTCTTCCTCGCGGTCCAGAATCGGATGATGACGAATCTCTGTGAGGTAGGCCTGAAGCAGGTCAGACTTGCCGGGCAGGCTGCCGGATCGGACCAGTACCTTTGGCTGGCCAGCGGGCGTTCCGTCGGCATCGAGGACCTCGGCCTCAGCGGCGGTCCCTACGGGTCCTGCCGGAGCGGTGGCGTCTTCATCAAAGGTGGGTGCTCGCCGGCCTTTCGCCGTCTGCTGCACTTCCCCTTCGTTGACTTTGTTCTTGTCGGACATCGTGTGTCGACCCCACTCCGCTAAATTCCCGCGGCCACAGTGTGCCATGGTTGAAGCCATTCGAGAAGGGCTTCACTGCATCGGACTTCCAAAGGGATTCCTTTCGCCGTCGCGTGCAAGCTTCACCGGGTTGTAACGCAGCATCGCGACCAAGTGCCTACAGTTGCGATAGGCGGAGCGCGATTCGGTTCGCACTCGGGGAGGAGGGATCCAGTGGGTAAAGACGTCATAACGATTACGGGCGACTGGGCAGCATGGGCTGACCCGGTGCAACAAGGCCAACTTGACCGGCCTGACGGAGAGTCCGTATGGGTGCTGGTTCGGCGTCGGGCCGATGTGACGATGAACGATGCCCAGTGGCAGGCCTTAAAAACGCATGGCCGCCTGATGAGCCGGATCGACCACCCTTCGGTACTGCGCCTACTGCACACAACAAAGCTCGATGATGAGCCTGCGTGGGTATACGAGGGGTTTCAGGCCGTGAGCCTTGCTCGGGCTCTCGATGTCGCCAATGCGGCGAAACAGTTTCTTCCGGCGCGTGTCGCTGTCGAAGCTGTAGAACGCACGGTCCAAGGTCTGCGGGCGGCATTGGCCCAAGGCGCATCCATTCCCGGTGCCCCGGCCCCGGTTGTTCACCTCGGGCCCGCCCCATCCGAGGTGCTGATCGATGCGGTCGGTGGTGTTCGGGTGGCAGGGTTCTCATTGGCCACCGACGACGTGGTGGATGTCCGTCCGCCCACCGGCTACGCGCCGCATCGTCCTGGAACCCCCGAGCAGCGGGCGGTGTACGGAGTCGGCGCCCTGCTGGTTCATCTGCTGGGCGGGGAGCGTCCTGCAGAGGGTGCAGACGATGCCAAGCGGCAAGAGGCTGTGATTCGCCGCGCGGTGATTCGGGTGCTTGCTCGGCCCGGTGAGGCTGTGTCAGACGGGATGCCCGACCTCATCCGAAGCTGCCTCGCGCATGACCCGGCCGAAAGGCCGGAGTTGACCGCCGTGCAGGATGCGCTTTCGGCCACGGCCAAGCAACTGAGAAGCGCTGGGCTTCGAACGTGGTGTCCAACATCCGTTCCAGACCTTATTGGCCGTGCTGCACAAGGGTACCCCGACCCCGATACAGCACGGATGAAACGCCACATTGAGCCAGCGGACGATCAAGGAAATGTGATGTTTGTGGCTGCACCGCGTCGCGGACGACCGCCGCGTGAGGTTCCGACCATGGTGGGTAAGCCTCCGCTGCCGATCCGATCGCTATTGGCCGGACAAGAGGAGGCGCGCGAGCACACTCCATTCGCTTCTTCGACCTCATTGGATGCCATTCCAACATCCGAAACTGACGTGGCGAGCATGCGTGCCATCGCTCCGGTCGAGCCATCGGCTGAATCTGTTTCCGCGGAGATCAGCGGTCGCGAGGAAACATGGGAAGAAGACACTCTCGCACGCATGGGTGGCTGGCCGCTCGTCGCTGGTGCGTTGATTGGTATGGTGGTGGCTGCCGCGGTTGGGGCCGTTGCGGTGAACCACATGACGGG
>DEBL01000025.1 GCA_002348535.1 Deltaproteobacteria bacterium UBA2957
ATGCATTTTCAATGGGAAAACTTGGGCGGTATTGCCTACCGTCTCGAGTTCGAGTCCGAGGTGACAAAGCTCACCATCTACAGCACCAGCCTCGAGTGGATCTCGGATAGCGAGCTGTGGCCCGTCATTTGCGAGTCCAACGCTGGCTTCACCATAGAGAGCACCCTCTCGGCTCGCATCGGAGACCAAGTCCAAGTCAAAGAACCGCAGACCATGACCGTCCAAGACCTCGAGGCGATCGGGTCGATCATTTATTGGACACCGACCGCACAAGGACTGATGGAAATTCCGTACGGCGAGCCCGCTAGGAACTTCCTCACCGCATCCGAAACCGGACGATGTGTCGGTTGTCATGCGGTATCGACTCAAGGCATGGTGGCCTTCACATACGACGGCGGATCGGCTCCGCTCGGAATGAAGACCATCGAAGGACTCGAAGACCGCATCGGCTACGGAGCGGGCGGCAACTCAAACTACAAAGTCTTCTCTCCCGATGGCGGCCTGTTGCTGGCTGGCTTGAATGGCACCCTCAGTCTGTTCGACGGCGTGACCGGTGCATTCTTGTCGAACCCCACTATTGCGGGCGCCTCATGGGTCAACAACATGGACTGGGCACCAGACGACAGCTACCTTGTGTTCATCGACTCACCGGGGACAAGCTACGACCTCAACTTCTCTGGCGGGCGACTCATGCGTGCCCCTCACCTCGGCGGTGGTTCATTTGGGCCCGCAGAAGAACTGCTCACCGTAGCCGACCTCCCTCCGGGATACGCCTTCACAAACATCTACTACCCGGCCGTTTCTCCCGATAGCGAATGGATCATGTTCAACGCTTCAACCGGAGACAGCTACGACGACCCGGATGCCTCACTTTTCGTGGTCTCCATCGACGGCGGCATGCCCATTGAACTGGTCAATGCAAATCAAAGCTACAGTGTCGCCAACTCACTCCCAAAGTGGGCTCCTGCGACTTCCGGCGACGAGGTCTGGTGGTTCGCATTTGCGTCGCGCCGCAACTACGGCAACAACACAGCCGGCAATCCACAGATTTGGATGTCCAGTTTTGACCCCGCCGAAGCCACCACCGGGTATGACCCCAGTTCCACGTCAATCTGGATGTCCAACCAAAACCCAAGCCAGAACAACCACATTCCGCTGTGGGTTCCCTAAACTTGCCTCAGTCCTTGGCGGCGTCGCCGTCAACTCGCAGCCCATTGATGTAAGCGGCACCGCCCTCGCCGAAGCTCCAGTCGAGATCCACGGGGGTGCGGGCCACGACCACAGCACCGAGCAACGCCTCTTCTGAGGATGAGTTGGAGAAGCGACGGGTGCCGACGGATAACTCCACCGCTCCTGCACCCCGGACAAGCACAAGGTACTCCCCAGCCGCATGCTCACTTCCGCCACCACTCCATTCAATCAGGGGGAAGCATGCCTGAAACGAACGGACTTCAAAGTCAAGCGGATAGAGACCTCCAGCATAGGTCGACTCGGGTTTGAGCTGCTCGCGGTAGCATGCCATCCGAGACGGATGGCCAAGCACGCCGGTTAATCGAGTGCCACCCAACAGCACGAGTCCCGGCGAGGGAACCTCCGGGTTGTAGACCCCTCCATCGTTCAATGCCAACCACTGCTGTGCCGCATCATCGGATTGACCCCAATCCAGATCCGAGTCGGCCACGATCTGCCACGCCTGACTGCGGTCGACGACGGTTTCATTGAAATACGATAGCCCCCAGGGCCACCATGATGCGGCAGAAAATAGAGTCCACCCTGCACCCAACGCCACCCACCGAACTGGCAGGTGGGATGCCAACAGCACCAAGAAGGGAACCGCTGGCAGCACGTACCGACTGCCCACCTGACTGTTGAATGCGACCGAGAACCAAACCAAGAGAAACAACGGAGCCACGACCTCGGTCACATCCGTCGCGGAAAAACGGCGGCGGCGCAGGAGAGT
The DNA here is from genome assembly GCA_002348535.1 of Deltaproteobacteria bacterium UBA2957. GTDB lineage: Bacteria > Myxococcota_A > UBA796 > UBA796 > UBA796 > UBA796. Next base: position 1,961 of record DEBL01000025.1, read on the forward strand.
CCACACCCCCATCGTCGACAAAATCAACAGGGGTAACGGAAACTTCCGTGGAAGTGTGCGGACATAGTGTCCGGGTCGACCAAAGTGGGTCTTTACGCCTGAGGAGTACACTCTCCCCTGACCGATGTCGTCGTCGTGCTTGACCCAGTCTACGCCTTCAATCCACGGCTTGGGCACCGGCAAGGGCAGGTCCACTGTACGCAGCGACTGAAACGGGGCAGACTTCCACTGAATGTCCCGCGCTGGCGTCATGGTCCCGCTAAATCCATAGCCTGCATTGAGGATAAGGAGCGCTACACCGAGCACAAGTGGTAACTGCCGAAGCGGCCGCATGGTGCGATGAATACCGCACCAAACTAAGGTTGTGAGGCCCAACACTGGTCCAAGAAAGAGCGCTGTAAACTTGGCGAGTTGGGCCGCGCCGAGAGCAACGCCGGCCCACACCGCCGTACGCCCCGTCTTGACCTCTAGCCATCGCGACCATGCGTAGCACGCCACCAAAAAGCCAAAGGTGCAGGGCAGATCGGTGGTCACGAGGCCCGCATGAGCCATAAGGTTGGGATCGAATCCAACCAAGGCTGCTCCGGCCAACGCAGCGTGTACCCCACGAGCACGCCTGACCCAGGCAAAAACAAAGCCCATGCAACCCAGCAGCCACAGAACTTGAGGCACGCGCGCCCAGAACCAGCTGCCCTGTGTCCCCGGCGATTGTGAACCCAGCCAGCCCAAGGCATTCAATACACTGACCGGCATCTTCGAGTTGTCGAAGCGAGTGAAGTCACCCTGCTGCAAAATACGGACGCCAGACCACAAGTGTTGCGGCTCGTCGATGGTCTGAGACCAGTGCCACTGCGATGACCATACAAACAACGCTGAACCCAGCATACAGACCCACAACCACCGCTTCATCACTGCATCTCCAGCCCGGTCATTGTAGCGCAGCGCGGCTGCTGTCATCGCGGCGTGTCACCGCGACGGCGGTTCGGTCTTCCCGGAGTTTCGGTTCTTCAGTTGTTCCAGTTGCTCAGCGGTCGCAGGCAACTGATGCTGTTCCTTCCACTCTGCATACGGCATGCCATAGACGTGCGCCCTCGCGTCTTCGTAGTCGAGGGGGATGCCGCGCTCAGCGGCGGCGGACACCATCCACTTGCTCATGCAGTTGCGGCAAAAGTCAGCAAGAATCATAAGGTCAATGTTTTGAACATCGGTGTTGGCCTGAAGGTGCGACACCAGCCGCCGAAAGGCTGCCGCCTCCAGTTGTTCAACGTGTTTCCCTTCCATGGACATGATCACCTCCTGAGTGTCGATAGCCGAGCAACACCGGCCGGGCGACCCTCATCGACATCCAGATCCCCAACAACGGCTGGCAACGACGGTGTGGACTCAACCGTTTCACCCACGTCAACACCCATGATCAAACCTCCCATCGTCCCCTGATCCCCTCTCCAACCGAACGATTTGAGGGCACGAGGCGAGACGGGTTTCCTTTTGAGGCCGGACGATGAGAAATATGAGAAATTTTTTGTGGTTATTGAAAATGAATGTCATTATCAATAATAGGTCTCTCGGAGTTTCCATGCGCGGATCGAAATCTGTGCCGCAACCTTTCGGCACCCAGCAGCCATTTCTGTACGATCTCGAGCAGCGGCACGACCATCACCGCCGAGCCCTCGTATTTTGGCTCGGCGAATGGGAAGTGCTCATGTACCGTCCGTGTTCCGACATGCATCGCCTTTTGGTCGTCAATGGAATGTTCCATCTTCAACTGTGGCACCCCGAATCGAAGACATCCATCCTCACACCGACGGCCCTGACCGATGGGAAGTTTGAAGTCGCACCGCTGTTCGGGTCTGAGTTTCGAACCGATTCGTATGAGGACCTGGCACCGATCTTAGAGGCGGCCCGAAACCTGCTGATTCCTCACGCTGCACGCGTGAGCGATGTGTTCTTCGCAATGTTCAGCGAATTCGCTTGGCGGATACCAGACGCCGCCGCCCCACCGACATTGCGATTCGAAAACACGTTCGCTGCAAAATAGGCCCCACGCCAATCCAATGGCCAACTGCGCAGTGGCTCATGTGCCTGTGATACGATCCGCTACGCAAGAGCCCTTTACCCATACCGAGGACCAATGTGGCCGATGGAACGCGTGAGCCAAACGCCAGTTCCAAGGCGTCGTCGCTGGGTGGCTGCAGTCGGAACCATGGTAGGGGTAGCAGCTTTGATCTTCGGACTGGACTCGATCGAAGTCCCCCACCCTTGGATCTACAGTCCTGACAGTTCATCTAAAAAAATTCAGGCCGTACCCGAGGGTCGACGCTGGATGGTGACCCACGGCTACGGGGCCCTGAGCGCGCAGACGCTGGACATCAGTGCGTTCCGGGACCGCGTTGATGCCCTGCCCGATGGGCTTGAGCACGCCTACTATGATGGCGCTGCACATCATTTTCGTTTCGCCATGGGCGACATCGATGGCACCGTGTCGGACATCGAAACACACATACCCGGCCTGTACCGCGTTCTCTTCTACGATGGAATGGTGCGACGCTACACACTTGCCCATGCCTCCGACCCCAACGCCGTCATCGCATGGACGGAAAAAGTTTCGAGTCGCTCCGGGGAACGCGACCTCGTCAATGGGATTCGTATTGGGATTCAACAAGCTCTCGGATCGACCATGGACCGGGCCATCGCCGTCGCGGCGATGTACCCCCCAGCCATGCACCATGAGCTCTACGAAGAGCTTGGGTGGCGCGTGGGTGATGAAGACGCCGTTACGATTGCGGCGTATCAACAATATCAAGACTCAATTCCACCCCCGGCCCGGTGTAGCTTTGCCGAAGGCATGACACGGGGCCGAATTTTGTGGCTCATGGCCGAAGAAATGCCGTGGTGGTCTGGGGTCAGCGGGTTCCACGAGAGCATGTCGGATCAGTGTGCCGATTTCATCGAGTCGGGGATTGCAGAAGCCCTTCTGATTGCGGTGGGCGATCGCCCAACGGTCCGCAGAGAGGAAGCTCAGACGATCACAGATGCGCAGGTCCGCTCCTCAGTGTTCGCTACGATGGCCCAACGCCTTGAGGCCGCCAACGAGACGAACAGACCGCAAACGCCAAGCACGGATTCAATCGATCAGTAGCCTTCTTCTTCGCTGATCTCTCGAACCACCATCAATGCGGTTCCGGCCTCTACCTCTGTCCCGTCGGCCACCAATATTTCAACCACTTCCGCTGTCTTGCGCACCGACAACGACTCAATCTCTTGGTCGCCCTCGACCACCGCAATGATGTTGCCAGACACCACTAGATCGCCCACCGCCGACCGAATCTCAACCTCACCATCAACATTGGCGCGAACGCGCACCTGACCATCCGAACCTGCAAGCATGATGACTCCTCACCGTTGGAACTGCTGTATCGCGCCAGCCCGTCAGCGGCCCAGTTGAACTCGGTTCAAGGGCGGTTGAGAAGTACGGTTGCGGAACGGGTCCGCAGTTTCCAGATCACAATCTCCGCCCGGTCATCTCCAGCGACATTGCCCACCCAGAGTTTGTGCTCTCCTTGCTCAAACCCAACATCGACCGCCGCCACCGGCTCGTCAGAGTACCCCGATCCGGTCCCCTCGAACACCTCAACCCGCGT
>DEBL01000146.1:0-375 GCA_002348535.1 Deltaproteobacteria bacterium UBA2957
CCAGCATCCGTCAACACATCCGCAGTCAGGGCTTGGCAGCGCGACAGCAGCGGCGATGTGAGTTCTTCAAACAGGTCCCGAGTAATTTCCTCCCGAAGCACTGCGCCATTGAAGTCAAAGAACAGGTTGACCTTCGGGCGGCGGGACAGCGAAAGCTTGGCACTCACGCACTTTTGGCGGAGGTCGTGGTACGCAGCGACGTCTTCGAGCGGGTCGACGCCGTGCTTTTCTTGGAACCGTTGACTGATGTATTCAATCAGCTTTTCGTCCCAGTCTTTCCCACCCAGCTGATGGTCGCCAGTGGTGGCGACAACGTTGATGTCTTTGCCTTCAATCGAAGCGTAGGTCACATCAAAGGTGCCGCCGCCGAGGTCG
>DEBL01000146.1:655-2956 GCA_002348535.1 Deltaproteobacteria bacterium UBA2957
AACACACCGTCGCCGACCTCGAGAATGGAGACGTCAAAGGTGCCGCCGCCGAGGTCGAAGACCAAGACGTTCATGTCTTTGCCGATATTGGCGAGGCCATAGGCGAACGCAGCAGCTGTCGGCTCGTTGATAAGCTTTAGCACCTTCAAGCCAGCAAGCTCTCCGGCTCTCAAGGTCGCGCGCCGTTGCTGATCGCCGAAGTAGGCCGGAACCGTGATCACCGCCTCTTCGATGGGGTGACCGAGGCGAGCTTCAGCGTCATGCTTCAGTTTGGACAAGATGAAGCTCGACAACCGCTCGGGGGTATAAACCTCGTTGCGATAGGCGAAGCCGTAATCCGGGTCGCCCATATACCGCTTCACGAAATCAACGACTTGGTCGGGGTAGGCAACTGCGGCCTGCTTGGCGTAGTTTCCAACAACGATGTCATCACCGTCGAACAGAATCACGGACGGCGTAATCCGATCGCCTTCGGCGTTCGCGAGGATCTCGGGCACGCCGTGCTTGTTGACCGCAGCGATGGCGGAATAGGTGGTTCCGAGGTCAATGCCGACAGCGCGTGTGGTCATGGGAAATCAGATCAACTCAATTCACGGGGGTACGTTAAGCCACGTACCAAGGACATCGGTAGGCTGCCACCTTATGTTCCGCGCGCGAGAGTAGGCTTTTCGAGGGGAGGCCATGAAACCGATTGTATTGGCGTCGACAAGCCGTTGGCGTCTGCAAATTCTCAACGATGCAGGCATCGTTGCCGATGCGATGGATCCAAATGTGGACGAGTCGGCGTTGGTGGGAGACGGGCCCGTTGAGACCGCGCGCCTCCGGGCCATTGCCAAGGCATCCGCCGTGTCTCGTGAGCGTCCAAACGCCCTCGTTATTGGAGCCGACCAAGTGATCTACTTCGATGGTGAAACCATTGGCAAACCCAGCGACACGGACGACTGGCGGCACCGCTTGATTGCGATGAGGGGGCGCGATCACAAGCTGACCACTGCGGTGGCCATCATCGAGGACGGGGAGGTTGAGGCCTTTGAGGTGACGACGGTGGTGCGCTTCCGGTCCGATATCACTGACGGAGAAATCGACCGGTATATCCAACACGGGGAAGCCGCAGGATGCGCAGGTGGCTACATGGTTGAGCGACGGGGTGCTTGGCTGATCGAGGAGATTCGTGGCGACTGGTTAAACGTGATCGGAATGCCGGTGCTGGCATTGGTCGGCAGACTAAGAGCCCGCGGTTGGAGGATGCCCACATGAGTGAAGCGATCGATGAACTGGCGGAGTTGGTAGCGGATCTTAGGGCTCATCTTGAGTGGGGTTCGATGCTTGGTGCGGATGTGTTGCCACGAGAGCGGGTCGAGCCGCGGACACCGCCCACTAGGGTACCGTCCCTGCGTGCTGGGTCGGGTCGGCGGCAAGGTTCGCAACGGGGGCGATCGATCCCAAATCAGGCGCCCGTTCGGTCGAAGCCAAGGCAGGAACCGGTTCGCTCGGTGGATCCGCAAGCCAAGGCCGCACCCTCGTCACCGAACGCAATGGCGGCACCTTCTCCCGACGCATCAGGCTCCGCCGGTGCGTCGTTGTCGTCGAAATGGGAACAGGTCTTGCGTGCTCCATCGACGCACAGCAGCGTCGGCCCAGCCGAAGCCTCATTGGTGATTGTTCGTGGGGCCGGTTCAAGCACCGAGGCGGAGACCATGCTCACCAACATGATCGAACGCGTTCTCAACATGAAGCGCGCGGGCGTGCGGATTCTTGACATCGCGCGGGACGGCCGAGCGGCCGAGGTCGTCGGTCGTGGGATTCTGAATGCACTTCGGCAGACCAAACCCAAGGCGGTATTGGTCCTCGGGGTTCATGCAGCTCGTGCACTGCTGGGAGACGGCTCCACGGTTGCCGATGTGCGTGGCACTTGGCACGTTCTTCAGTGGGAAGACGGCGAGGCCCCGATGCGTGTGACCCACCATCCTGAGGCAATTCGCGCCCTTGCGGCTCGCGGGAGCACCGACGCTCGGCGCGATGCGTTTGAGGACCTCAAGGCCGTGCGCGATCGCCTTCGCTAACTCAGCTTTAAATCGCCAAGCAGGTCCGCGAAGGTCCCGAGAGACTGGCTCTTCGCATTCTTCTTCTGCTTGTTTTGGTGACGCTTCCAATCGTTGCGGCCGTCACCGGCATTCTTCTTCATGCTCAGGCCAATGCGTTTGCGTTCCGCGTCGATCTCAACGATTTCGACTTCGACCGTCTGGCCCACTTTCACAACAGACCGGGGATGGTCAACGCGGTGGTCCGCTAGTTGGGACA
>DEBL01000052.1 GCA_002348535.1 Deltaproteobacteria bacterium UBA2957
TGGCTCTTGAGTGCCACGCCCGACCAAGTTCCATCCGGACGAGACGTCGGAGGATTGAACTGGGTCCGTGTGTTCAACAACTTTGACGAAGGCGGATGGTGGCTGACCCATCACTGGGACAACGGCACGGGTCCCGGCTACAACGTCGCACCCATGACTGAGGGTCTCGCCGTCGACATGAGCTCGCGGATTCGCCTCGCCGATTGGGACGACATCAAAGACCACGGACTCGAGCGGTGCCCGGACGGGAGCTTCCTGCATGTGTATTCGCTCAGCGTAACCAACGACTCTGCGCGGGCCGCCCGGTACACCGACGACTGGAACATGGTGGCACACGGGTGGGTCGAAGAGAACCGACCCGAGCGGGCCCACAATGACATGCCCGTCATCTGCTCGGAGCACCTGCAAGGGGCGGCATTCACCAATCACTCCGACATGCGGCCAACCTTCTTCGAGATCGGTCCGGACGCGACAGTGGTCGCTACGCATGAGCTGGACATCTCCTCGCACATCTCCGGCGGGTCGTTCAAATACGACCCCATCTCGGACCGGTTTCTGATGATCACAAACGGCGAGCCCGGACTGGGCGTTCACTGGATCAACCGGGATCTCACCACAGACATTTCATTCAACATTGAGCCGATTCCCGACCTGTTTCGGCACTTCTGGCCACAGGGCCTGATGCGTGTCGGCGACTACTGGGTGGTTGTGTTCCTTGGCGAAGCCTACAACGGGCAGTACCTCGCCGGAGACGGTGATGTGTACGTGGCCGTCATGGATGATGATTTCAACACGGTCGACACCATCATGGTGTCGGACAATGAGGATGGCGATGTTGGCTCAGCACGGCCATCCTTCGCTCGGCATCGCGACCAACTCATCGTCGCTTGGGACAAGCAGTTTCAGCCGTATGTGAGTGTCATCACCCTCGACTTGGTCCAGTTTGGCATGGACGAAGATGACTCGGGTTTTGTACCGCCCGAAGGCAGTGGTGCAGACTGCATCGACCCAGACGAAGAAGACAACGCCGGCGGTTCCACAGGCTCGGGCACCACCGGCATTGATGGCGACGACGGGCCTTCCTCCACCGGATCCGCGTCTGCGCTACAAGGCGACACCAATGACGACTGGGAGGAACCGTCCACACGCGAAGGCATGAAGGGCGAATACTGCGAGGAGGGCTGCAACTGCTCGTCAGCCCCGTCGTCTATGCGCCACAGTTGGGCCCTTTTTCTTACCGGCCTGCTCACCTTGATGCGCCGGCGCAGTCACCGCGACACGGTCAAAAAATAAAGCGTGTTGTCGGTCTCATCCGATTCTGCGACGAAGTTGTAGCCGTCGACCATGGCCCACGACCCGCATGCATCGCAGTCTGCATCCACCAACAGGGTCTCGTACGCGGTCTCACCCGCGCCGAGTCCGCTCACCAAAACCCACTGGTCACCGTCATCGAACAGCGACGGCTCTTCATCCGAACTGCGATCAACAAATACGTCGATGTAGAACCCGTCCGCAGGGGCCGAACCCGTGTTAACTGCGTCGATCCAGAACTCCGTTCCGGCATCGGTCGAGAATCCTCCGGCGTAAACGATGGAGATGTTCGGCATGCCGGTCTCGCTGCCCACCGAGTGACCATCGTCGCTCGCCGACCCCCACTTCCAGTTGTTGGACTCATCTGACTCGGCGACGGCATCGAGGGCATCCGCCACAACCGCGAACTCATGATCCGACTCCGCGCTGTTCAATTCGAAGACGATGGTGGTTTGCGAATTCGCACCCACATAGTCCACCATTCGGTAGGCATCGGGCACGTCCCCCATGGCGGGTTCATCGTCCGGATCAAGGAAGAGATCGACCCAGAAACCCGCAGCCGGCACGATTCCATTGTTTCGTACTTCGACCGCAACAGTCAGGGTGCCGTCAGCCATCGAACCGGCGGCAGCATCGATCAGAAGATCAGACGCTTCGCTTGGCTGAATCTCGACGACATCGATTGAAATGGGTTCCGACTCCACGCCCTTCCACTCAACCCAAACCTCTGTCGACCCAACACGCTCGGCCGTCACCATGCCATCGCCTGAGACGGTTGCGGTCGTACCGTCCGCGGTGATCCATCGAACTTGTCCATTCACAGTCGATGCGCTGCCATCCGAAAACCCAGCCTCCGCGGCCAGTTGAACCGAGTCGCCTTGCACGATGGTCAGTTCACCGGGTGCCACACTCAGACGTTCAAGATCGGCCTCCGTCACCACAACTCGCGCAGGGGCAGACTGGAGTCCATCCAGATCAGCAGTCACAATGGTTGCGCCGCTGGTGAGCCCACGGAGCATGCCTTCCTGCTCAAAGTCATTGCTGACGTCGAGCACGGCGGCATTCTCCACGCCCCAGTCCACCGCGTCGGTCAGGTTCACAGCCTCCCGTGCGGCATTCAGGCCCATCGCTTCGAGCTGCAGGGTTCCTCCCGAAGGAACAATGACCTCACTCGGCGTGATCAGGATGCCGATGATGTCGGTGCCTTCAGGCGCAGCGATGCCTTTGGATGCGTTCTGAGGGCCCGACGACGCGCAGCCCGCCAGCGATGCCAGCCACAGCATGTGCACGGTTCGAGTCATCAATGGCGTTCCACATCGCTGCCCACCACATCCAGGAGTTGGCCATAGGCCAAGAACGGATTCTCCGAGCCTCCGTTTTCTCGGCGATGGGTGTTGTGGTACGGGATCCACGCGAAGTCAGGATGGTCCTTCTCGTCTTGCCACTCACCTCCAGTGACGCGCCCTTCTTGATCCGTGGTGAGCGTATAGGTCCACGAGTCCGTGAAGTGTTCCGGCTCATCCCCATCAATGTGGTCTTCGTCTACGCCGTCCGTGGTGAGCGTGACCTGCGCCGTGATTTTGAATGATCGGGCGTTCGGATCCACTGTTATGCGGTCCGCGAGCTCCGCCAGCAGCGCCTCATCCATTCCCTCGACCTCCAGCAATTCGTCGAGGTTCTGAAATGCCCCGTTGGAGAATCGGGCATCGACGATGCGTTGAGCAAGGTCGGCATCCACCCCGTCCAGCGCTGCGATGTCTTCGCCTGAACCCGTGTTGATGTTCAGGCGTTCAGTCGCTTCAGGGTCAGTGGTCTCTTGAACCTGCAGGTCGTACCCATAAGCGGGGAAGTTCCACACCGCCTCCGTAGCGGTGGTGTCAAACACCATCGGTACGCCAAGTTCGCCAATAAAGAAGGCCACCAACTGGTGAAACGCCTTCGGACTAAGGTCTGAAACATCGTCGTCTTCGTCGTTGTAGCGAGAGCCATAGAACTGGCTGTAGACGCCGTAGTGAGATTCGGTGAGTAGCCCCTTGATGTCGGCTGTCGTGTACTCGATTGTTTGGCCACCGGCCTCAAGGTTCAGCGGCTCTCGAGGCTCATGAGTCAAGATGGCTGCAGCGGCCCAGCCGTTGCAATGTCCCCACCATCCCTCGCCGCCGGGGTTGTAGGAGTTCAAAATCTCCCATGCCGAGATCAAAAATGGATTCGGATGCGTATTGTCGAGAAGATACTGAGTCACAGCATACTTATCCATGGGCGACAATTCGTCGATCGCGTACGACCAACCGGGCTCTTGAACCTCCCCGTTGTCCGATTCGCCGTCCACAGTCTCGGCGTCTACTGCGGGCTTGGTGATGGCTCCGTCTGCAATGAGCACACGACCCCCATCAATGTCCTCGAGCAGGCCGTTGTAGAAGGCCTTCAGCAACTCTGCAAGCTCTTCTTGCTTGGCCTTGTAGGCCTCAACCTTGTCCTCTCGACCCTCTGCTTCGTCATCCATGTCACGGATCTCTTTGCTGAGGGAGTCCATCTCCTTTTTGATGGGGTCCACCGCATCGCGAATCTCATCCGAGAGCGTCGGGCGGTCGTCATACCCCCAAACCAGCAGCCCTTCCTTGAGCGACCACCATGCACCGGCCCATGGTTTGTATTGCTGAGGTACCTCTGCCTTAATCGCGCCCGATTCCATCGCCGCAAGGTCGATCCGCAAAACCTCATCGATGTCAATGGCGGTCTGCAGTGCCGCTCGGTAGTCAAACTGCTCTGCATCGGGCGTAAAGTGAATGGGTCCGGTTTCGAATCGACGCTCATCGACGGCTTGGGCCGAGAGCATGCGTACGTCGATGTTGTCGGAGGTCGTCCACGTCGGCCACGGCTGCCCCGCCTCGTATCGGCTCA
>DEBL01000069.1 GCA_002348535.1 Deltaproteobacteria bacterium UBA2957
CGCGAGCCAGATCCACCGGCGACTGAGCCGTACCTGCGGCTGAAGGGGGCCTGTACCCAAGGCGAACCTCCGTGATGAGACTAAGAACAAACCAAGGCATGCAAATCGGCACCCCCACACCCGCACCTGCAAAGTGCAGCCGTCGCGGGCATCAGGGCTGGTACGCTTATCGGTCCAAACAAGGGCAGATTAGGCGGAACAAGTCAGGCTGACTGCCTTATAGTGAGCACTTGGATGCACCATCCATATAGCCTTGCAGCAGTTCGTTCATCTTGGTGGGCTCGGACACGTATTTGCTTGCCGCTTTTTGCGATTTCTCAGCAAACTTAGCTCCCAAGGTCATCGCCTTGGCTGGGTCGCTTGCCGCGTTTTTTAGAGCCGCACAGTAGTCCTTGGCCAAGGCTTCACCTTCGGCTTTGGGGCCGGAAGAACAGGCGACGAGGGCGGGCATAATAAGCAGGAAAGGTTTGATGGTCATGTCGGACTCCGAGTTGGACAGCATTTGGACATTGCGACCGTACCAAAAAATGGGTTGAACCATCAAGATTTTGTTGGGTAAAGGTGACAAATTGCCTGGTCGTTTGTTGCTGTACGATACCTTGGGCATGAATTTCCGCCTGTTGAAACTGCGCAAAGATCCCAACAGCCCACCCGTCACCAAACGCATCGACTACCGGCAGTTCTGCGGCGTCTCGGCAAACGGCCACGAAACCGCCGAAGTGGCAGAACAAGATCCGTTTGAGCGGGTGGACGGGTCATCAGTCAAGGCGAAATTCGATGGCGGTTCGGCCCCCTACGTGCACGATGTGCGCCGTCCGGCCGAGTCTGAAATCGTTCAGTTCGAGTTCGCAGACCGGCTTCAGCCTCACACGGAAGTCGCAGCCATCGCCAATGAGCTGCCGCGCGATCGCGACATTCTGATTCATTGCAAAATGGGCGGCCGGTCCGAGACAGCAGCAAGGCGTTGGCCGAAGCCGAAACCGGCAGGGAGTGACAACCCCGACCTGTTGCTCCCCGCCTGCAAATCGGGCGACGGGGAACAATGCCACACATTGGCCCTGAAGTATGTCCGCGGTGGCGGCGTGCCGAAAAATCCTGAAAAGGGCTTCCAGTTGATGCAACAAGGGTGCAGCCATGGATACGCACAAGCTTGTTTTGTGACATCGCAGATGTGGCAGCGCGGAATCGGGACCAATCGCTCGGCTTCGAAGGCAAGTGAGTACCTGAAGAAAGCATGCGATCTCGGTCACCAAGGTGCCATGGACGCCGGTGAGTGTGAATGAGAGGTTCAGTCTGCCGTTCGACTTGATTCACGCTGACGGCGACACTGGTGCGGTTCCGTCGCGCATAAGCCGGTCAATTCGAGTGCCGTAGTACACCGTCAACCCACCCTGAACGAGGAGCGTCAGCCCCGCCACAAGGCCGTAGGTGATGTAAAAAGCCTGAATGAAGAGCGAAGCCAAGTAGGCCTTTGGTATGCCAAACATTTCGACCAACTCGAAGACTTGAGACGCATCACCGAAAACCTCGAAGGGGTTGTCGGGATCGAGCGAAAGCAGTCGCCAAGTGCAGTAGGTGAGCACGCACAACATGAGCCAAAGCTGGCTTGCCATCATCCACCTTCGTGCTCGGCTGGGATCGGTATGGAGCTGCTTGAGGCCGAACAACTCTATGGGACCTGCAGCGGTTACCGCGGCGCCCACAATGACGCCGGCGATGGACATCCCGAGCAGACTCAGCACAGTGAAGGACCCGGCTAAGATCGTGACCGACCATGCATTGACGGTGGATATCCGTGCGATTCGCTGGACAAGGGGTGCTGCGTCGATTGTGTTCATGGAATCGGATCAGGCGGTGAAGAACAAGCCAAAGGTAATGAACGCGAAAACGATGACGAATATCGCCGCTGTGATCCATCGGTTTGAGGAAGCATGGTCGGGTGTCGGTTCCGTCTCACCGACTGCAGGTTGCCCAAGTGAAGTTGATTCGACGCGCTGCGGATCTTGGGTTGGTCTTGTGATGATTCCTGCCGTGTGGACAAAGACGGTAAGCAGCATTTCTTGGAGTTGTGTGCGTGTGCCGTTGGCGACGATGCTGTCATCAATAAACATAAAGGTATCCAGCACGATGGGTGTTGATGTTTTGCAGACGAAGAGTGAAACGAGAGTGCCGAACGCGCTCTCCATCAACAGGCAAGACGGCAGACCACCTCGTCCCAACAACGAGTCAACACGCTCGATCGATTGTCGTTCGATCGAACGGACCCGTTGAGGGTCGCCGTCCACTTCGAGGACGGCCGCCCATTCATCGGTGAATAGGGTATCCAAAAATCCGTAACCGTTCGCGTCGCTGGGCCGGGTAGCGGCCGCATGGTGAAACAGGATGTGGGCTATTCCTGCGAACAGGAAAGTGGATTCTTCATGGGACCAGTGTTCTTCCCATGTGCGTTCGACATCGACAATTTGATTGATCCTGCGTTGAGTCCACCATTGCTGAGTGGCCGAGAACACATAGATGACTGCCCAGATGACGGCCTGAGCAAGCCAGATAATTAGTTGTATCGACGCCAACAGCAGTACAAAGGCGATTTGAATCAGGGACGCAAACATGTTGATGTACAGAGCGTTTTCGCCGCGGACTTGAATGCCAGCAATCTTTGCGCTGGAGTAGCGAGGCTTGAACCAGTTGATGGTTCCGACCGACGTTTTGGATGAAATCGATACGCCACTTTTGGAAATGTTCAGCTTGGTTCCACCCTTGCCGTATCGACCTCGCAATACAAACCGACCGTTTTGAAAGCCGACGTTGGTGCCCTTTGCCACCCGGGTCGACACGCGGAATCCGTGCTGTGTGTTGGCAGTCAGGTTGAGTCCAGCGAGTTTGCTTTGGGCCCGCAAGCTCACACCTCCAGTCCGGCTTTCTCGAAGATACTTTCCGCGGTACTCAATTCGCTTCAGTCTGCCCTCTTTGTCGTGAATCATTGAGTCTCCATGGCGGCGCCCATTAAGCCAATCAATGCTGTTGCGATGCGGGAACCAAATGAATGCACATCGTCGGGGGCCCACACGGTACCAAAAAGGGCCGTTTAGCGAGTTGCCAAACGCCCGAATCGTCGACGGAGTTGACCGTCGTTAGTGTCCGGACATCACGATATGAAACAAAATGAAGCTTGGACCCGTAAATACGAGCAAGTTGAGCATCATCCCCACGGCAGACAGGGCGATGCCGTGTCCCTTGCGCAGTCCCGACAGGCCGAACCATGCACCGCGCAGCGAGAGACCCGCGACCACACTGTAGACGATCAGCATGTCCGTTCGGTGCATGGGGCCGGTCCACTGCACAGCCAGAACCCGCCCGACCAACACGACCACGGCTAAGATGCCGAGTCGGATGGAACTGACGCCATCCGAGCGTCGGGGCGGGTTGGCGTTGGCTTGGCGGGACATCACTTCCTCTGGTGTTCATCACATGGATGGATCGTGACGAATGGAACTTGTCGCTATTCGAACAGGGTGTGCTCCGACACATCTGGAGCGAATAAACGAGGCCGTCTGCCGATCGTCTGTGCCGATCGCATCCAGCGGAGTGGATCCGCTGCGGCCGGTTTCTCAGTGCGTGAGCGCGAATAGCAAATGATGAGGACGAGCGATTTCGAGTGAATCATTGTGGACTCTTGTTGTGCGGAAGATTGAGTTCGCTGCAGTTTGTCGACGCGTGCACCCTGATTTGTGCACGTTTCATTCTCTGCACGCATCCTCCAACTGCGATAGGGGCCCGCTCAGACCCATCGGGAGCCGCCATGAACGCGTCTGCACTGCTTGTCATTTTGTCCCTCGTTGCCTGCACATCGGATGAAGACCTCGCGAAGGATAGCGAACGTCCCACCGGTTCCGACACGGGAACGGACCCCGGAACGGACCCCGGAACGGACACGGGAACGGATCCCGGAACGGACACAGGCACGTCGGTGGATCCGGACAGCATCACGGTGTGCGACAACGATCTTGGCGCAGTCGACTCTGGCGTGTGCGACGTGAGTGCTGGGAGCAATGGCGCGCTTCTTCTGCGGGGCACCCTGTTGGTTCCCGATGACGTTCTCGAGGATGGCGAGCTGCTCATCGATGCGGACGGGCTCATTGTTTGTGCGTCATGCGACTGCTCGGCGGAAGCCGACTACGCCAACGCCTCGGTGGTGACCTGTCCCGATGGGGTGGTGTCGCCCGGACTCATCAATCCGCACGATCACATCGGCTACACCGAGGGCGCTCCCATCGACCACGGCACCGAGCGATACGACCACCGCCACGACTGGAGAGGCAGTCTTTCCACCCCCCGGAACGGCAGCAGCTTGGGCCGGGAACTCGGTGAGCTCCGGATGGTCATCGGCGGAACCACGTCGATGGTGGGCAGCGGCTACGCCAACGGAATGGTGCGAAACTTGGATCAGTCCACCAACGAAGGAAGCGAAGGACTGAGTGCCGAGAAGGCCAACAATCAGACCTTCCCGCTGGGGGACGCCAACGAGAGCTACCGGTCCGACTGCGACTGGAGCTACAAAGATACCGAGTCTGAGGTGGCCGGAGAAAACGCCTACATTCCCCACATTGCCGAGGGCATCGATGCTTACGCCATGGAGGAGTTCCGCTGCTCGTCCACGTCCTTCGATGGCGCTCAGGACTACACCGAGCAGAATGCAGCCCATGTCCACAGCATCGGTCTGACGACGGAAGACTACTACCGAATGGCCATCAACGGCACTCAACTGGTCTGGTCTCCGCGCTCCAACATCAGCCTGTACGGGCACACCGCCCAAGTGACCGCCTTTGACCGATTTGGTGGCATCCTCTCGCTTGGAACCGACTGGACCTACAGCGGAAGCATCCATACCGGCCGGGAGCTTGCGTGCGCCGATCAACTCAATCGCGACCACTACGACAGTTACTTCAGCGATCGCCAGCTATGGGAAATGGCGACGGTCAATGGGGCCATATCCACAGGAACGGAAGACGAGATTGGTGCGCTTCGGGAAGGGCTGGTGGCCGACGTTGCGGTCTTCGACGGCCGCACCCTGAAACCCTACCGGTCCATCATCGAAGCCAAAGCTGCAGGGGTGGTTCTCGTGTTGCGCGCGGGCGAGGCCCTCTATGGCGAGTCGGACACGCTCAGCGCCCTCGCTGAGAGCTGCGAGTCCGTGGACGTGTGTGGGGCCACAATGGCGATCTGCTCGGAACGGGAGTTCGGTGCCAGCTACCAGACGGTGATCGACGCTGCGGCTGGGGACTATGCTGCTTTCTTCTGTGGTGAGACCCCAGATAATGAGCCGACCTGTGTGCCGTCCCGTCCGGGCGAGTTCACCGGTGTGGCGACGGAAGACGACACAGACGGCGATGGCATCGCCAACGATGCCGACAACTGTCCCCGCATCTTCAACCCCATTCGTCCCATTGACGATGGCATGCAGCCCGATCACGACGGCGACGGCGACGGCGATGCGTGCGATGCGAGCCCCTTGCTCACCGACATGGACAGTGACGGTGTGGCCAACGAAGAAGACAACTGCCCCTTCGATGAGAACAGCACCCAATCCGATACCGATGAAGACGACAAAGGCGACACGTGCGACGCGTGCCCCGAGCAGTCGAACCCGGAGGGCGTGTGTGCAACGGCGCCTGCCCTCGACACCACCATCTACGACATTCAGACGGGAGCGGTGCCCGCCGGCACCTACGTTCGCCTCACTGACGTTGTGGCCACCGCCGTGACCGACAGCGGATTCAATGTTCAAGACCCGCTTAGGCTCTCCAGCCCGGGCTACTCCGGCATCTACGTGTACAGCGGCTTCGACCCCTTCACCATCAGCCGCAACTCGGTCGTGACGGTGGAAGGGGAGGTCTCAGAATACTACGGCTGGACGCAACTGACGGGTGTCTCGTACAGCAGCGATGACCCCACCGTTCCCGATACCTGCGAAGACGAATACGGCCTTGGCATCTTGGAGCCCACGCCCGTGACGGTGGCGGAGGCTGCGACCGAGGAGTACGAGGGCGTCTGGGTCACGGTCACCGATGCCGTGGTGAGCACCTTGGACTACGACTGCAGCGTCGACGGCGCCGGCTGCTCTGATGACCAGCTGTGGGAGATCGAAAGCGCGGACGGTTCCGGTGATGCCATTCTGATCTACGACCAAGCCTACGAGTGCGACGACTGGGGCTCTACCATTGGGGAGCTTCCGGTGACGGGGGTCATGATGTACCGCTGGGATCGGCGCCGCTTGATGCCGAGCACGGGCTTCGACTTCGAGTAAGGGTGCGGCGGTTCCGTGCTTCGGTGCCATCCACTCTTTGCTGGTCATCGAAGACACCGGTGTGGGCGGAGTGTCAGCTTGACCCGTGTACAGCCTTCTGCAGCACGACCTTTAAGCGGTTCCCTCGGTCCAGATAGGTCCCCGCAATGCAGAATCCTGCTTTCAGGTTGATCGTGAGCATGGCCGTGTTGTCATGAGCCGTTTCGGTCTGGATGAACTGAAAGCCACGGTTCCGGCACCAAGCGTCTTGAAGTCGAGCCAACTGAGAGGCGATGCCTTGCTTGCGTGCATGAGGAAGCACGCCACCCATCCAGCTTTCAAAGGTTCGCGGGTCATTCGACCGACCCACCTTAAAGCCGACCACGCGACCGTTCACCGTGGCGGTACAGAGGTGAATCCAACGGTGACCATTCACTGCGAGACCGAGCTGTTCCGCCATCTCTGCGGCGGCGGGTTCGGGATGTCCCGGCGCAGAAAACACCGGCCCAGCCACCGTGCCCAACCGAAGCAGGGTGGCTTCATCAATGGGACCTTCAAACTCCTGATAGTGGATGGCTGACACCAGCTCTCCCAGAAACACGCTGCACCATCATACCAGCGGTGACGGCTCCCAGTCGCAGGGTTAGCTCACGGAGTAGGCAGCGCACCGGTGGGTCGTCAGTCGCCCCACAGGCGGCCGACTGAATGGTGGGGGACCCTTATGTTTGTTC
>DEBL01000152.1 GCA_002348535.1 Deltaproteobacteria bacterium UBA2957
CCACCGAGACATGGACCTCGTCCCACTCCATGGCAACCATTTGATGAGCCACTGCTCGGTTCATGAGCGTGCCATTTGTGGTCAGTATGCCCTCCATGCCGTGTTCTTTGGCGCGCGCCATCACCGCCGGTGTGGCTCGTTTTCGAAGCAAAGGTTCTCCCCCGCCCAGCAAAAACAGGCGTTGGACACCCATGTCCGCGGCTTCGTCAACGATCTCGATCAATCGCTCTTGACTCAACTCGTCGACCGGCGCTCGGTGTCGATCCGTGGTGTCACAGAAACTGCAACTCAGGTTGCACGTGAGCGTTGGATACAGTTCCAGCGTCATCGGGCCTTGTGGCCCATCTTGTTCCCAAGCCGAAACTCGGGCTGCCACAGTAGACGGATCTGGCATACAGTAAACTTACCATCCGGGGCATCCGGTGGCACTAATGCTACGTTGAATATGTGAACACTCCTCCTCGACTTCCCGGAAGCTACTTGGTCATTGAACTGGCCAACCGGTGTTCTTTGGCCTGTGTGCACTGCGCGGTAGCCGACACGTCGCATCCGCACTTCGACTCGACGGGCTACCTCGACGTGGAGATGGCGGAGGGACTCTTCGCCGACCTTGTGGAGAGTGGAATTTCTTTCGATACGCTGATCCTGTTTTGGTTGGGCGATCCCCTGATCCACCCCGAGTTTTCCAGAATCTGGGCGGCGGCAATCCGCGCATCGGCCGAGCACGGCGTGTTTGGAAAAGTAGAAGTTCACACCAACGCGACCCATCTCACAAAACGGAATGCTGCGGCCCTGCTCAACGAAGCATCCTCGCCGCAGGTGATTCACTTCTCTTTGGACGCCACCGATCGCGACCGCTACCATACGATCAAAGGGCGCGATCGCTATGAACGCGTCGTGGGCAACATTGAACATTTCCTGGCCGAGAAGGCGCGCCTTGGAGCCCCTTGGCCCAGACCTGTGTTTCAGTTCATTGTTGGTTCGAACAACGTCGACCAAGTTGCACCGTTTCGGCGGTACTGGGAGCGGGTGTGTGGTGACCTTGGAATCCCCGTCACGATGGCCGCTGGTCATGTGCCCCAAGGCGACGAAGCCGTCGTGTTCTTCCGGCAGCTGGACTGCCCCACGGCGGAACTGCAGCAGAGGGAGAACGCCATTTTTCGCGCCGCGATGGCCGCCGAAGGATTGCAACTGCCGGACCAAGCTCAGGCGGGAGCGGATGTGCTCAATGACAATGTCGCAGTCTGCGCCGGTTTTTGGAAGAGCCCGGTCATTGGATGGGACGGCAGCGTGACCACCTGCACTCGAGACTCCCACATGCACAATCGAGTTGGGGGGCTCCGAGAAGCACGATTTTCTGAGCTTTGGTGGTCCGAGACGATGCGCCGGCGTCGCGTTGCAGTGGCGAAAGGCGACTACAGCGGACTCAGTCAATGTCAGAGTTGCTTCATTCCCAAAAGCCTCAACTACACCGCAATCTCCGAGGAAGAGATTGATCAGTGGCGGGTGGGAGTCTGATGGGCGCCGTTGACCGAGTGCTCGACCGAATGCAGTTGCGCCGCGCGCCACAGCGTCCGGGGCAAGTGCACATGGCGGTTACCGACCGGTGCTTTCTTCCGTGTTTGCACTGCGACATTTGGAAAAACAAGACGCCCGATCTCGACGGCAGCATTTGGTCCGCGTTGATTGACGAATTGGGAGGGTGGTGCGCGCCAGCCGGAATGAACTTTGTGGGCGGCGAGCCTCTGCTTCGGAAGGATCTCGAGCAGTTGATGGGCCAAGCGGTGAGAGCGGGGTTCGATGTGAGCTTCAACACCAATGGATGGCTTGTCAACGATGCTCGGGCGCAGGCCATCGCCGACGCCGGCGTCTCGGTTGTTTATGTGTCATTGGATGGAATGACGCGAGCCACTGTCGACCACAGTCGAGGTCGGAAAGGAAGCTTCGACAAGGCCATGGAGGCGATTGACCGCTTTGATTTGCTACCAAACCCTCGGGTAGTAATCGCGTCCATCCTGCATGCCGAAAATGCTGATGAGATGCCTCGGCTACTGGAATTTGTCCGCGATCGCGGAATGCAATTGGTGGTTCAGCCCCTTTATCAAAACTTTGGCGAGAACAAGTTCGATCGGAACTGGCATGAGGGGTCGAGTTTATTTCCGAGAAGTCCTGGTGCTCTGCGTTCGATCGACACGGCCGTCGATGCCTTGGTTGCGGAGCGAATGCGGGGTGGGGCGGTATGCAACGCTGTGGGTCAACTTGTTGCGTACAAACAACACTTTCGAGATCCTGTCACCGACAATGGATACCAATGCCGCGCGGGGCATACGGACCTCTCGATCGACGCCCACGGTAACATTCGCATGTGCTATTTCCTTGAGCCAGTGGGCAACATTCTCGACGAACGCCCGATGCCCCTTATTTGGGATGGCTATCAGACCTTACGGCGGCGATGGGAGGTTAGTCGATGCGATCGAAGTTGCAACCTGCTTAACTGCAACTTCGAGCAGGTCGGTCCGTGACCAAACGGTACTCGGAGCAGTTGCCCAGTTTCAAAGGTGAACCCGAGGAAGGTGCGACCAACTATGAA
Organism: Deltaproteobacteria bacterium UBA2957; assembly: GCA_002348535.1. Classification (GTDB taxonomy): domain Bacteria; phylum Myxococcota_A; class UBA796; order UBA796; family UBA796; genus UBA796. The sequence continues at coordinate 2,591 of DEBL01000152.1, forward strand.
CGATTCGCGCCGTGGGTTCGGAATGGGTTTGCCAACGCCGGTCGTCGAGAATCGAGGCCGTTTGTTCAGATGGCGGCCTTTCTGACGATGATTATCTGCCTCGGGTATGGCCTCTCGCGTCCTTTTGATGTGAAGCGCGCCCTCATCAAGCCCGACCATCCCCGTACTGTACTGCCCATCCAGATTTCCGCGGGCGAAGCGCCTGCTTGGACGGAGGCGAATGTACGGTCGGCCATCGCAGCCGTTCGGCCCGCTGCGGCAACCTGTATCGCTGGCTGGGAGGCACTAAAAACCAACGCGAAGGGTGCCGTGATCGCCGAAGTTGTATTGACCCACGAGGGTCCAACCGAGTCGGCGCTGTACGATCAATCGACCACAGTTCCTGCCGCAGTCGGTGATTGCCTCGGCCGGGCCCTTGGTTCGGTCGATTGGCCGCTACCAACCTCGGAACAGGCGGTGACATTTCCGATCGTTGGGGGACCCTAACAGCGTCCGTTGCACCGCTCCTCCGGCGTACGGATCATCGGTGAAAACGGTGCACATGTCCATATTTAAGGTTCATCGGATCGGTTTTTCTAACCCTCATGCTATGCTCCGGACGCTCGGGAGCAGAGGGCCATTGGGGAATGGCTTTCAGCATTCTTTCTCGGGCACATCTGGCCGGTGTGGCCAGGGGCGGAGGGGTAATGCCAGGACCGATGGAAGCAGCATCTTCGCGCGATCTAAAGCGTGAAATGCGCGTGAGCATTCGACGAGCGGGAGACAGCACGATGCTGCCGGAGAGCAATCTTTGGCGGATGTACGTTGAGCTGCGCAGTCGCGGGGAAATGGATGCTGACGACCTGTTCATTCGCGGGCTGAAGGGTATTCTGGAGCGTCGGGGCTACATTGCCTCGCCGATTCCGGTGATCGACCCCGATCCCAACGAACACAAGCTGGTGGACGACCCATATTTGGGAGAGTTGTTCAAAGCGTACAAGCGATGCATTTGCTCGCAGCGGACGCAGCCGGCCGGACAGTTGCTTCGTGAAATCGAGACCCAGCTCCAAGGCCACTGAGAGGCTCGTCGTCACGGACGTCTTCTCAGTGGTCCTCCCCGCCTAACCTTCGAGTACCTCGGTGATCGCGGCGCCTACCGCGAAGCCGAGGGTCTCTATTTCGAGGGCGGTGATGCTCAGCGGTGGCATGAAAATGATTGCGTCTCCGAGTGGTCGTACGATCACGCCGTGGCGGCGAGCCGCCATGGCGACCCGATGACCGACCCGTGCTTCTGCACCGCGGTTGTGACGCAACACGGCAGCGCCCATCATGCCCTTTTGGCGAACTTCAGCAACGTGCGTTGCAGGCAATGCGGCGAGTGCGGCCTGAAGGGCCTCGATCTTGGGCGGTAGCTGGGCGAGCGTGCCTTCCTCTTCAAAGACCTGGAGTGATGCGAGTGCGCTCGCGCAAGCCAATGCATTGCCTGTGTAGGTGTGCCCGTGGAACAGGGTCTTGTAGTCTGCGTATGGACCACGAAAGGCGTCATAAATTGTGTCGGAGACCACCGTTGCGGCGATTGGCAGATAGCCACCCGATATGCCCTTCGCCAAACAGATGATATCGGGCCTTCGTTGCACCTGCTCCATCGCAAACATGGTTCCTGTGCGCCCAAAGCCAACAGCGACCTCATCGCAGATCACGAGGGCTCCTGCTGTCCGAGCCATGTCGATGAGCGTACTCAGGTACTCTGGAGAGTGCATCCGCATACCGGCCGCGCCTTGAACAAGCGGTTCGACCACCAATGCTGCAATGTCATCGCCGTGCGCCTTAAATAAAGCCGCGGCCTCTGTGAGGCAGTCAGCTTCGGCGGTCGGGTCAGGTCGGTCCGGCGCGGGAATTCGCACGCCATCGAACAACATTGGGCGGTAGATCTGGTGAAAGAGGTCGATGCCGCCAACGCTTACCGAGCCGATCGTGTCCCCGTGGTAGGCCTCGGTCAACGCCGCAAACCGAGTACGCTGTTGTTGGCCGGTTTGCTGGTGGAATTGGAATGCCATTTTCAAGGCGACCTCGACGGCAGTGGATCCGGAGTCGGAGAAAAATGTGCGGCGCAACGGGGCTGTGGTGCCCGGAATCGATTCGAGTAACAGGCTAAGCTGCCGGGCGAGTTCGATGCTTGGACGCCCCGCTTGGCCCAGCAGCGTGCTGTGAGCGACGCGGTTCAGTTGGGCCTCGATCGCCTGGTTAATCACCGGGTGGTTGTGGCCATGGACATTGGTCCAAAGGCTACTAATCCCATCAAGATACTGGTTCCCGTGTACGTCCATCAGGGTGCAGCCGACGCCCGCTTCGATAATCAGGGGCTCCCCCTCGGCCTCCCACTCGCTGGCCTGCGTAAAGGGATGCCACACATGGTCAAAGTCCCATTGGTGGAGGGTTTCAGGCGTTGCCATGTTCGGTCTCCTTGAGGACGGCATTCAGGTCCTCCAGTAGGCGGTCGATCTGGTCGTTGCTGTGCTCGGAGGACAAGGTGAAACGCACGCGCTCGGTGCCAGGGGCCACGGTTGGCGACCGAATCCCGGCTGCCCAGTGGCCGCGTCTGAGGAGGGAATCTGCGACTTTCATGGTGCGGTCGCCGAGCACAATCGGCACAATATGAGTGCTTCCCAGTGCATCAATTCCCAACTCCTTTAGGCCGAACCGAAACCGCCGAACATTGGCCTGCAGTGCTTCTCGACGCGCATCGGTTGCGAGAGACAGCCCCGCGATCGAGGCGCGGACAACGGGCTCTGGCAGGCCCGTGGTAAAGATGAATGATCGTCCTTGGCTCAACAGCAACGCTTTGAGCTCTGGTGGTCCAACGACGAAGGCTCCGTAGGTGCCAATCGCTTTTCCGAGGGTTCCGACAACGAAGTCAGGCTCGATGCCCATTGCAGCGGCGGCTCCCTTTCCGTCCGGCCCGAGAACACCAAATGAATGGGCTTCATCGACGGTGAGCCAGTGGTCACCAACGTACGCTGGAAGGTCGATGATGTCGCCGTCCATCGAGTACACACCTTCCACGACCACCATCTTCGTGCCGTCAGGGATGGCCGTCGGTGTGTTGTGTTTGATCACGCGCCGGTCGGCCCGGGAGAGCCGAAGACCATCAATCAAGCTGGCATGGTTCAGTGCATCAGAGGCGACGATGTCTGTGGACTCGACTGCCGTACTCATGAGAGCAAGGTTGGCGTGATAGCCGCTGCTAAAGAGCGTTACCGAGCGATCAAATAGATTCTCGAGGGCCGCTTCAAGCGCCTCATGGCACGGTCGGTTGCCGCTAATGAGCCGACTGGCCCCAACACCGGAGCCCTGAAACGCGGCTCGCACATCGGGGTGGTGCGCCAGCCCGAGATAATCGTTGGAACAGAACACGGTGACCGGTCCCCCGTTTAGGGTTCCGGTGACCGCGTCGGTCATGTCGAGGGTTCGCAGCGTTCGCTGCAGTCCAGCCGTGGCGATGTTCTCGACTCGGCGTTGCAACGCACCATACCGACTCACTTTGACGGCACCGCCAAGTTCTTTTCGGTCAGGCCGGCGAGGTCCGTTCCTTCAGCGCGCACAGCAGGCGGGACGGAGGGGGGGTGGGGGGCATGCGGTGGCGGCCGAATCGCCATCCCCAGAGACTCGATAAGGTCGAAATCGTGGTCGCGGTTGAGGCCTTTGGTTGTCAGATAGTTCCCCATCATCAGTCCGTTGGCTCCCGCCTTGAACATATTGGACTGTTCGTTGAGCAGATTCATCTCGCGGCCTCCGCACACCAAAATATCCTTCGTAGGCAAAACAAGGCGGTAGAGCGCAATGATTTTGAGACAATCGACCGGTGTGAGGTCGTTTTTTTCGGCCAAGGGAGTCCCGGGACGTGGATTAAGGAAGTTGATCGGCACCGAGTCGACATCGATTTCTCTGAGGTCTATGGCCATTTCGACCCGTTGAGCCCACGTCTCGCCCATGCCGAAGATGCCACCTGAGCAGACGTACATTCCGAGGGATTTTGCGTTTCGGAGGGTCTCGACCTCGTCATCGTAGGAGTGAGTCTCTACAATTTCGGCGTGGTAACTCCGCGCTGTCTCGAGGTTGTGGTGCATGGACTGCATCCCTGCTTTCTGGAGGCGTTCTAAGTCGGGTTTCGTCATCAATCCGAGGCTGGCGCAGGTTTGCATGCCTGTTGATTCTCGGATCCGACGAAAGGCATCTTCGAGCGTACTAAGATCTCGTTCGGAACTTATTTTTCGGCCGGCCATGACGATAGAAAACTCGCGTACTCCGCCGGCAAAAGCCGCCTCCGCTTCTTCAACGATGGTGTCAGCGGCCTTGGTCGTGAACTTCGGTGCCGCGGTCTTAAAGTGGGCGGATTGGCTGCAAAAGTTGCACCGTTCAGGACATCGACCCGATTTTGCATTCGTGATTCCGCAGGTGTTGACGTAATCAGCCTTGTGATGAAACCGGACGGCTTCTGCGGCATCGAGCAACTGCTGTAGGTCTTCTGATTCTCGAAGTGCGGTGATCGCCAGACCTTCATCCTCCGAAACACCGATACCTCGCTTTCCGCGGTCAATAATGTCATTCCAGTCGAGCATTGAAGAGCCCTCCAGTAAGCGGTGGTTAGCCCAAGTGTGGTTCCTGTCAACCACCAGATTTGATCTAGTTTACAGTACCACTTTCACCGAATGCACCGCGCTGCATTTGCCAGTATCAGACCGTCAAAGCCGGTGGTGTTCGATCTACAGCGCTGCCGTGCAGGGCCGGGAATACAAGAAAGTCTTGGGGGTCTCGTGAATGGGAGGTACAATTCTTTTGTGGCCCGGAGAACTCCAATGATTGACGACCGAACACAGGGTTCAGTGGCATCATTAACGGCCACCCGAGTTGGTTCAGCGTACCGACTCGGTCGAGTCCCGCCGGACGGCGGCGCTCTACACTCGTGCATGGCTGGTGGATGTCACGAGTGGCAGGTCGGGACCTGCAATCGACAACCCCACACCAGATGAAGGAGGTGATCCAGTGAATAATCCCTATGTGCTATGCAAGGTGATGACACCGTAGCAAGGACCATTTCCTCGTAGATCTGGTTGTGGTAATCCCACTAAAGACGAGGACTGACCGGCTACAATCCCGGTCATCACCGAACTCCGAGAGGCACCGGGTAGCACTGCCCGGGCGGCAAGAAGTCCGCAGTCAGAACCAGAACGGTTCATCCTCTCGGGGTTTTTCTTTGGATCGGTCGACCGTGATACCCTCAGGCCATCGGAGGAGTGCTGGATGGATGCCGAAGACTTGGTGGGACTGGATCGACTGGCGCGGTCGCTTGCGCGGCAGGTCGCCCGGATGCCTGCTCCAACATTGATTGCCGTGCATGGAGCCCCCGGTAGCGCCAAGCGAGACTTTTTGAAACGGCTCAGTACGCTTGTCGCTGACCCCCGCTCACTCGAGTTGGCGTCGGGACGGGAACTGTACCCAGAAGTGATCTGGTTCGATGCATGGGCCTATGCCAAGCAAGGAAACGTGCTCGCTGGATTGGTTTCGCGTATCGCGCGGAACGGGCCGAGCGGCAGCGCGTTGTCCGAGCGTGCACGCGATGTCGTCGCACAGATCAATCGCCTCGACTTCAATGATGCGAATCCCGGAGGCCCCGGACCCGCACTTTCCGAGGGGGAACTGGAACCGGTGGAACGTCTACAACGTGGATTCGCCTCGCTGGTGCGCAGCATTCGTTCGGGCCGATCGGGTACCGTCTGCGTGGTCGTGGAGGGGCTTGATCGACTGCGGCCAGACGTACGGTGGCAAGTCTTGGATGGGATCCGATTGATGATCGGTGGCGGTGCGGAGGTGGCAATTTTGGTCGCTGTGGGCGGTCAGGCCGTGGAGATGGCTGCGCGATACGCCGAGGGGGATCTGCCGGGCGCGAGCATCGAACAGGTGCTGAGCGATCTCTTTGATCTGTCGATTACAATTCCGAGCTTAGAAGTCCGCAGAATCGGAAGTATGCTGCAGCGCCATCTGGGTGCCGATGAGGCCGTCTTGCGTCGGGCCTTCGGCCCCGACGCCGTCCGTGGTCTCGCAGCAGCAGTGGCACACAGGCCCCTCGGATCGCCACGACTGATCTACCGTCTCGTTCAGCGGGTATTGCTGCTCGCGGAGTACGCGATCGAATCGCAGAACCAGCGAGAACTGACCGAAGCACAATGGTGCTGGGTCATTGTGTCCGAGCGATGGCCTGCGTTCAGAAGAACAATGATCCGGGGCGGAAAGCGAAGGTGGCAAGGCTTATCTCTTGCCGTGAGCGCGCTCGCATCCACGACCACCTCGGCGGCCGCAAGCCACGATGGTGAAATGGCATCATTGCTGTATTCGGACCCGATTTTGAGCGAGTACCTTAAGCTGCACGCGGAAGGGTTTGAGCGAGACGCCGATCGGATTTTGTGGCTTGAAAATCTATTGCTTGCATCCGGGCTTTAACCGTGAGTAAGCGGCGCGTCGGACTTGCGATTGGGAAGGCGATCATCGGAATCGGACGCGCTGTCAGACCGTTGGTCCCCGGCACCATTCTGAAGACTCTGGACGACCGCTTCTTTGGCGCTGTGTTCCAAGTCACACGGGTCACCAATGACAATTACAACTCGGGGACAACGGAGAAGGCTGGCACCCCAGACGAGACCAGATAGTCAAGGCGAAACTGAGGGCTGCGATGTCAGATTTTTTTGGTGAACGATTGGCGCAAGCGGTTCGTAAAACGGGCAACTGTGCTGTTGTGGGTCTTGACCCTCACTTAGACCGCTTCCCCGCATCGATGCGAGAACGATTCGAAGGTCGCTCCGGCAATGCCTATCGGAAAGAGGCGGCGAAAGCGGTGGTTGACTTCAATCGGATGGTCATCGAGACAGTTTCCGATCTTGTTCCCGCCGTCAAACCTCAATTCGCGTTTTACGAAGCCCTCGGATCTCATGGCTTTGCAGCGTTGGAAGAAACCTGCGCTGCAGCGCGCGAGGCAGGGTTGCTGGTCCTCGGCGATGCGAAACGCGGAGACATCGCCAGCACCGCTGCAGCCTATGCCCGATCAATTCTCGACCCCTCGGGCCCGTTTCATTGCGATGCTGTGACGGTGAACCCGTGGATGGGGGCGGATACGCTCGAGCCGTTTTTGGATGCCTGTACCGAGACGGGCGGGGGAATGTTTGTGCTGGTGCGCACAACAAATCCAGGGAGTCGCTGGCTTCAGCATCACGGAAGTCCCACGGCCGCGATTCAGGTAGCAGAAGTTCTCCATCAGCGAGGCCGTGCCATGACCGGTCCAAGCGGTTTGTCGAGCCTCGGCGCCGTGGTTGGCGCGATGACCGGAGATGAGGCGACTCGGCTTCGAACCGCGATGCCGAATGCTTGGTTTTTGGTGCCCGGTGTGGGGGCTCAAGGCGGCAGCACACGTGATGCGTTGGCGGGCCAGCGGCCCGATCGCATGGGCTGTGTGGTGAACTCGAGTCGCGGGGTCTTGTTTCCGTCCGCAGCCCACTCCGAGCGGTACGAAGACGCTCCCGGTGAGGTGATTCGCGAAATGGCGAAAACGCACGCCGAACGCTTCCAATTAGACGTGTTAACCGCAATCCAATAGGCGACACTTCCCCGAGGAGGGTGTGATGCGTGCGTGGCTGTTTATTTTTGTGTTGGGGGCATGCAGTGGCCCCTCGAACCACAAGGCGATGTTGGTCAACGGCATGGATGGTTCGCCGCTTGCCGATGTGCGGGTGGTGGCAAAAGCGTCGCCAGCTCCCTCCGACCTGACTTGCCAAGTGCGTGAGGCCACCTCCGGCAAGGACGGTTCATTGGTTCTGGAAGAGTTGTGTCGCGATCAACCCTATGTCCTTCAGATTCCGGATCCGACGCTTCAACTGTCTGGGACGAATGTCGTGACGGGGCAGGATGAAATGGAGCCTGTCAAGCATCAGGCATGGCGAAGCCCGGACGGCCACGGGCTGTACCGCTTGTCGGGAGACTCATTGGCCGTTCTTCCCACATTTTCTGATGTCGCCATCGACACCGCCATCGACGGAACCCCAGTCCGGTACCCAGAAATGAAGCCAACTGGAAAAGTGATCACCGTCGGGGAAGGCGAACACCTTATTATTTCGGGTAAAAAGGCCATTCAGCGAATCAAAATACATCCACTCGTGGCCAACGACGGTCGTGTGCGTCTTCAGGGCGACACGATTCGCAATCATGTGTTCATCGGTGTCGAGTTTGATGCGGCCAGCAAGCCGACGAAGAGAGAGACCTCGCTGGATTCCGCAAAGGTTACCGAGGTGTTAATACGCGGAGAGGGCATGCAGTTCATCGCACATGATGCCGTGCCTGCCGGGCGCTACGCGCTGCTCGGTGACAACGATACTCGAGTTACCCTTCTGGACTTCGGTGGCAGTCAAGAAGCCACGAAATAGGCGCGCAACCCCAAGAGGCGATAAGGTCGAGCGATGAACGTATTGGTTACGGGTGGATCGCGCGGCATCGGTCGCGCCATTTGTGTGGAGCTTGCCGCTCCCGGCCGAAGGATTCTTGTCAACTACCTTCGAAATGAAGAGGCGGCAGAGGAAACAGCAAGGTTGGTTCGGGCCAAGGGTGCAGAGCCTCTCGTCGTGCAGGGCAACGTTCGTTCGGAGGCAGACCTGAAGGAGCTGGCCGCAGCGTTCGACTGCGTGGATGTTTTGGTGCACAACGCTGCAGTGGGTGCCCTTCGGGCCCATGACACCATGCGGACAAATCACTGGGATCTCACTCTTGAAAGCTCGCTGAGGCCATTTTGGCTGTTGACGAAACTGGTCACTTTAGCAGAGGGTGCTTCGGTCATCGGTGTGTCTAGTCTCGGGTCGCGGCGATTTACCCCCGGTTATGCAGCCATGGGTGCGGCCAAGGCCGGGATGGAGGCTCTTACTCGCCAGCTGGCCATGGAGCTCAGTCCCACTAAGGTTCGGGTCAATACTGTGTGCGGCGGTCTGATAGAGACGGATACGCTGGAATACTTTCCGAACAAAGAAGACATGATCGACCTCGCGGTGCAGCGAACACCTCTCGGGCGCCTCGGCCAGCCCGAGGATCTCGCACGTGTTGTCGGCTTTTTAGCCTCGGACGCGGCGGAATGGATCACCGGGCAAGTGATCGTCGCCGATGGCGGGTTCTCTGTGCTGTGACCCGGTTAAGGGTCGAATCTGGAGGCGGCATGGCGGCACTCGATTTAGACCTCGCTGGTCACACGGCCCTTGTTTGTGGGGCCTCGGCTGGAATAGGGCGCGAAACGGCACTCATCCTCGCGGCGCACGGTGCGCGTGTTGTTGCGCTGGCGCGGAGACGGGAGCGTCTTGAGGGCCTCGTCGATGAGCTGAGTGCGGTGAGTGGGTCGGCAGCGGATTTTGTTGTCGCAGACCTCGATGACACCGCAGCACTGCAGCGTGCGGTGTCCGGTGTGTCAGCCACCATACTCATCAACAACACGGGCGGACCGCCCGCTGGACCCCTGACTGAAGCGTCACCCGATGCCCTGCGTTCAGCCTTCAATCGGCATGTCATTGGCGCCCAAGTCCTGCTTCAAGCCATGCTGCCTGACATGCAAGCTTCGGGTTACGGCCGCATCATCAATGTGCTCTCCACCTCCGTGCGAGAGCCGATTCCAAACTTGGGTGTCAGCAACACGATTCGCGGGGCGATGGCGAGTTGGGCCAAGAGTCTCTCGAAGGAACTCGGACCGGGAATCACCATTAACAATGTGCTTCCGGGGTTCACGGATACGGAGCGTCTCGCATCCCTGAAACAGGCGGTGGCAGGGCGGACGGGAACATCGCAAGAGGCCGTCATGCAAGGGTGGATTGGACGGGTGCCAGAAGGCCGGCTGGGGCATCCCAGTGAGTTGGCGGGGCTCATCGCATTTTTGGTATCTCCTGCGGGGGCGTACATCCGTGGACAAAGCGTGGCGGTGGACGGCGGACGCCTGAACGCGATTTAGGATTTGGAATGGACTTCGACGTATTTTTCTCGATCTCGCAAACACCTGTGGATGGGGTCACTCCGTCTGAGTCCACGATGTTTTCCAACTTTTTCGACCAAGTTGAAGCGGCAGACGCCCTTGGCTACGGGACGGCATGGATCGCAGAGTCTCACCTGAGCACTGAGACGCAGAAGCAGCATGAAAACGCGGTCGTTCCCCATTGGAAGGGTGAAATCGGGCTGAACACCGATATTTTTCAAATGGCGCATCGAGTATTCAGCCGAACGCGCACCATCAATGTTGGTTCCGCCGTGATGAATCTCGTCTGCAATGGAGGTCCGATCGCGCGGGCAGAGCAGGTTGCAGCATTCTGCTCCTTGCACGGTCTCGACCCTGCGGAAAAGAGGCGCTTGTGCATTGGATTTTCGGCGGGTCGGTTCCAGTTCATGAATCGTGCGTACGGCATTGTTCCTCGCAATGAGGTTGAGGCGGCAGCATGGCCAGCCCTGCGGGGATTGGTGTTTGGGGAAGCCTGCGAGATATTCCTTCGACTGCTGCGCGGTGACACGCTCAGCAGTGATGACGTACGAGACACCATCCTGACGCGGGGTAATTTTCGGTCCGATGAGGACTGGTCGCGCGTTCTGGATGCGGCCGGCACACCGGCGGCTGATCGCGTAGAAATCGATCGTCGGTGGGTGTTTGATGTTCTCAAAATTGTTCCCTCGGACTGGCGACGCGAATTGCTTGATTTGGTGATTGGAAGTCACGATCCCCGGCTTCAAAGAGAGGTGAATCAGTACATGCCGGTCAAAGTCTTCAACCTCTCGATTACCCAGCCTGAGGTGATCGATGCCACGCACGGGCGGATGCAGTCGGCGTTTCATGCCGATGGCGGTCCTTGGCTGCGACCGTACATGCCGAGAACAGTCATGGTGTTCTTGAACGATCAGCCGGGCTTGACCGCAGCGCAGCAGAGCGCGGCGGCCCGGGAAGAAGCAAACGCTGCCCTCGGCGCATACTGGACCGCATTGGAGGGTACACTCGACCCGGCCAAGGTTGAGCGGGCGGCTCACAATGCGGTGATTGGGAATGCACACGAGGTGGCCCAGCAGATACGGGAGCGGTTCCACCCTGAGGATCGCGTGATGCTTTGGTTCGACTTCTTTAATCATGACTCGAGCCGCGTGATCGCAAACATGGAGTCATTCCGCCACCGTGTCATCCCGCTGGTGGAGTCATGAAGAACCCATCTTCGGTCTCACCCGGGCGTCCCGGCGCCGAGGTTTACCCGACGACTCCGCTCGGAGAATCGTTGGACGGCATACCCACAGGTCGAGAAGTCGAGTGGGAACCGCTGGTTGACTATCGGCGCAACGGTGTGAGCGAAACCACTATCCATGGGGCAATCGCATGGGCGTCCGGCGACAAAATCGTCCACAGTTTTGGGGGAAATGTGCTCTGCTACGGGCGCAGCATGATGAAGCCCATCACGATGAAGATCTTCGCCGAGGTCCTCGCGGGCGAGTTGACATGGGACCAAAAGGCGATCGCGGTGGCCAGCCACAACGGAGACACAGAACATGTGGCGGCGGCTCAATCCATTCTATCGAAGCCGGAGTGGGGACTGATGCAGACCCCACTCGATGTCCCTCTCGTGCAATTCGGCCGACAAGTACGCAGAAAACGACGCTGGTTTCACACCTGCTCGGGTGAGCACGCGGCAATCTTGCGCGGGTGTCGTCTTCTTGGCTGGGATCGAGTCGGATACACGCTCCCACACCACCCGCTCCTGCCGGCATTTGTGGAAGTCCTCCGTCGTACCCTCGGTTCCGATTGGACTCCCAAGCGGGTCGCCCGCGATGGGTGTGGTTTGCCGACGGTATCGAACACCGTCGCGGAGCTGGCCCTGTTGTACGCTCGACTGGTGGTCGAAAAAGACGACGATTGGATTTGGGACGCCATGGTTCGAAATCCAGATCTTGTGGGTGGCTTCAATCGGCTTGATTCAACCATCATCAAGGCCGGTGAGGGTCGGGTGATCGCCAAGGAAGGGGCCGACGGTCTGCTGGGGATGGCCATTGAACACCCCGACTACCCTGACGGCCTCGGTGTCGTGATCAAGATTGCGCACGGATGGAACTCAAGCGCCACTTGGTACGTCGCGCGTTCAGTGCTCGGCGTGCTCGGCATCGAACTGCGCAACCCGTACCCCTTGCATCGGCAGAAAGCATTCATCGTTCCCGGTGTGGTTCCAGAGCATCTCCTTGCAAAGGTCGATTCGACTCCGACGTGGGACGAGTGGGACCCGGATGATGACCGGTGGTACTACGACTGGAATGACTACGTGAAGCGGGAAGGCAAATGAATCAGGTGCTGAACTACATTGGCGGCCGGTTCCAAGCGGCTGCATCGGGTCGAGTGGTGGACAACCGCTCAAGCATCACGGGAGAGGTGCTGTGCACGATTCCGCGTTCGGACGGTTCAGACGTCGATGCCGCAGCAGAAGCGGCACGTGCGGCGCGACAGGGCGCGTGGTCGACGTGGACGATTGAGCAACGGGCAACGCTGTTGGAGTCAGTGGCGAATGCGCTGGAAGCGCGGATGCACGAACTTGCACACACTGAGTCGCAGGACACAGGAAAGCCACTTCGAGTGGCTTCTACCGTGGACATTCCTCGGGCCGTCGCCAACTTTCGCTTTTTCGCAAGTGCGGTTCGCCAGCACCATGACGGCGCCCACGAGATGGCATCGGCAATCAACTACACGCTGAGGCGACCGGTTGGAACGGTGGGTTTGATCACGCCCTGGAACCTGCCGCTGTATCTGTTGAGTTGGAAGACGGCGCCTGCGTTGGCAATGGGCAACGCCATCGTTGCCAAGCCCAGTGAAATGACGCCGATGACTGCGACGCTGCTGGCGCGCATACTGGATGAGGTGGGGCTGCCGCCTGGCGTGTTCAATTTGGTGCACGGACTTGGGCCTGAGGCTGGCCAAGCGGTGGTCGAGCACCCTGACATTTCGGCGATATCCTTCACCGGCGGGACGTCCACAGGAGCGATGGTTGGCCGTACTGCGAGTGCCCAGTTCAAGAAGGTGAGCCTCGAACTCGGCGGGAAGAATGCAACGGTTGTGTTTGATGACTGTGACCTCGATAAAACCGTTGCAGGAGCCGTGCGTGCCGGGTTTACCAACCAAGGCCAAGTCTGCCTCTGTGGTTCGCGCGTTCTTGTGCAGGATTCGGTGTACGACGCGTTCGTCCCGCGATTTGTCGACGCCGTGAGCAACATGACGGTTGGCGATCCCGAAGACCCCGCGATTGGAATGGGTGCTGTGATATCGAAGGAGCATCGTGAAAAGGTGGAATCCTACATCGCGCTGGCTCAGCAAGAAGGCGGACATGTGGCCACAGGCGGCGTCCGTCCAGACTTGGGGGAGCCCTTTGATTCGGGCGCATTCCTTCGCCCGACCGTCATCACGGGGCTGTCGATTGATTCTCGTACGGCCTGCGAGGAGATCTTTGGGCCCGTGGTGACGGTGCACCGCTTCCAGTCAGAATCCGATGCGATTGAGCAGGCCAATGGAGTTGAGTACGGTCTGGCCGCCAGCGTGTGGACCTCAGACCTTGGGCGTGCACACCGTGTTGCGGCGGCCCTCGACGTCGGGATGGTCTGGGTCAATACATGGCTCATGCGCGATCTCCGCGTTCCATTCGGCGGCGTGAAGGCCAGCGGCGTCGGTCGGGAAGGCGGTCAACACAGCCTTGAGTTTTTCTCGGAGGCCAAGAACGTCTGCATTGCGTTTTAGGGATTTCCCTGCAGTCCATCGAGAAACCGACTTGCGGTGCACAGCCCCCGACGGTCCCGTTCGTAAGTCGTCAACGTGAGCGACCGTTTTGCACGAGTGACCGCAACATAGAACACGCGTCGCTCCTCTTCGGTGTCTCCGGATTCGATGGCGCTCCACATCGGGAACCGACCGTCGACCATTCCCGGAACAAAGACGTGGTCGAACTCCAGTCCCTTGGACTGATGGATTGTGATGACTCGCACACCCTCCATCTCGTCGATTAGGTCTTGATCGCGGGACAGTGATGCACGATCGAGGGCATGACGGGTGGCTTCGATGCCGCTCATTGCCGGGTCGTCAAACTGAGCGATTCGCTGAGAGAGCTCGGCGAGGTTTGCAAGGCGCCGTTCGTCGAGTCGCGTGCGGTAATACGACAGAAGCCCTCCCTCGTTTAGAATCCGATGAATCAGCACACCGGGCCGCTCGTCCAGGTTGCCCCACCGTGTCAGAGCTGTGCGCAGCTTTTCAAAGGCTGGAGCGAAGCGAGCCAGCAACTGTGTGCGCACAGTCCGTCCTTGGTTGCTCAATGGCGCGAGATGATGGAGAAGGTGGACTGTGGTCTTGACATCATCGAGGGCACGGTGTGTTGGGTCTTCCGGGAGGTTGAGGTGGTGAGCCAAATCACCGAGACGGTAGCTGTCGCACCGAAGGAGCCGGCGGGCATAGCGCAACGAGTCGAAGCTGGATTGAAAGACGAGGGGAGACCCAACGCGTTGAGAGTGTCCGTGGAGCATCCGCAAGTCGAACCGAACATTGTGACCCGCTACAGGAAGGTCACCGATGAACTCCGCGAACTCGTTGAAGACCGTGGCTGCCTCTCGACCCTCTTCGCGGAGCATGGCGTCAGACAGCCCGTGAACGGATTCGGAGTCCCCGACGGGGCGGTCAGTCCGGATCAGGGCTTGGTAGGAGTCGATCATTTGTCCGCAGCGAACTCGAACGGCCGCCACTTCAATAATGTCGTCGGTGGATGGGTTTACACCCGTGGTTTCGGTATCGAGAACCACATACTCTTCGCAGTCGAGGCCCCACAGCGGGTCTCCCCGATCGACAATCTCGGAATCGAGCAGGTCGACCACGCGAAGTCCTGCACTGCCACCCTCGACCCGAATCCGTTCGAGGGCCCCTGTGCCCACCCCTCGAACCAACTTGAGCGCGACGCGGTGGGCCGCAGTTGGTGAGTCTCGGTCCACCACCAGTTTCAAGAGTGCGAGGGCGTCTTTCACCTCCATGCGGCGGAAAAATCGAAACGATTCGATGGTTGCATGCGGTATGCCATGAGCCGCGAGCGCCTTTGCGATCAACTCAGTCGTCCAGTTGGCCCGGCAAAGAATGGCTATGGAACCGGCCGGTGCACCGGACCGGACACGCTTCGCTACCCGATTGGCTACGCCGATGGCTTCCTCCTCGGGTGAGTCAAAGACGGCGATCTCGATTGGTTCACCGGTTTCCAAGGAATGCGCCGGAACGACATGGGTCGCTCGATTTGGCAGGCCATGAGCGACTCGATCGGCTGCCGCAAGAAGTTCATGTGTCGAACGAAAGTTCTCCGCCATGGTGATTCGTGTTGCCTTGCCGCGATCGGATTCGATGTGGGCGATCAATTGCTCGGGCGTCGATCCACGCCAGCCATAGATCGTTTGGTCCAAGTCTCCGACCACGCACAACGATGCAGCCGTTTTGCTCAGGTGACGGATCACGTCGTATTCGCTCAAATGCGTGTCTTGGACCTCGTCGACTTGAATCCAATCGAATTTGCCGGACCAGCGGCTGGCGATGTCGGAATTTTCGGAGAGAGCGGCGCGCGTCAGGTACACGAGTCCAGAAAAATCGACGGCGCCGCGTTCATTGAGCGCTTCTATGTAGTCGTGAGCCCAGGGCTCACGGCTAAACGAAGCGGAGGCGTAGCGTTGCAAGGTGGCGCCACCGATGGGTTCTGCCGACATTTCGGCGTGGAGTCGGAACAGTGCCTGTTTTGGTCGGCGCACCCCGAGAGAGCGAATCACCGCCTCCGAGTCTTCTTCATCGTGAACCCAGAGCGAGGGGCTCAAGCCAAGGGTACGCGCTTCCAATCGTAGGATTCGAGCGCAGAGTCCGTGAAAGGTGTGAACGTGCACCCGACGCGCCGCGATGGCGTCTCGCACTGCAAGGCGTTCTCGCATGTTTTGGGCAGCACGGTTGGTGAAGGTCAATGCCAGAATGCGAGCGGGATGAACCCCGCTTTCCACAGCAATGGCGATGCGCTCTGACAAGGTGGTGGTCTTTCCGCTCCCGACCGCCGCGAGGACGAGGACCGTCGGATCGGTGCAATGGGCGACAAGACATTGAGTTTCGGTAAGGTTCATGGGTACAGTTTAAGGGCACGGGTCGAAGATGGTGAGTTTCCGTTCCGTTGAATACATGGTGCGAGGAGGCCCTATGGCAGGAACTATCGTAGCGGGTGTGTTGGCACCGCATCCACCCCACTTGGTGTATGCCGAAAATCCCCCTCAGAATGAGCCCACTGCAGAGTGTGGGTGGGAGTCGCTTCGGTGGGGGTACGAGAGACTGCGGAAGGATTTGGCAGCCTTGGAATACGACGCGATCGTGATCTTAAGCCCACATTGGCAGACCTACGTGGGCCATCACTTCCTTGGTGTGCCACACTTTAAGTCGCTGAGTGTCGACCCTGTGTTTCCAAACCTGTTCCGCTTTCATTATGAAATGGACGTCGATGTCGAACTGGCCCGAGCCATTGCCGCTGCAGGCGCACAGCGCGGGCTGGTCACCAAGATGATGGAGAACCCGGATTTTCGCGTCGATTATGGAACGATTGTTTCGTGCCACCTGACTCGACCCGAGTGGGACAAACCGATCGTGGCCATTTCGAGTTGTCGCAGCACCTCGTACTACAACGTTGACGTCATGGCCCAACAGGCCAAGGCCCTCGCTGATGCCACCAAGACCGCCATCGCAGACAGCGGTAAGCGGGTGGTGTTGTTGGCATCCAATTCGTTGTCTCATCGACATTTCACGACCGAATCGACGGTCCCGGAAGACATGAGTCAGGAGCACATCATGAATCATGGCCAGTACCTCTGGGACATGCGTGCAATCGACCTGCTTCGAAATGGAAAAGCGCAGCAGTTCTTAGATGAAATGCCGGAGTT
Source organism: Deltaproteobacteria bacterium UBA2957 (assembly GCA_002348535.1). Lineage (GTDB taxonomy): Bacteria > Myxococcota_A > UBA796 > UBA796 > UBA796 > UBA796. Next base: position 19,574 of record DEBL01000152.1, read on the forward strand.
CACCGAACAAGCGATCTCCGAGACGGATGCTGGGGCGTTGAGTTGGATGCTGAACGCCCTCGACATGCCGACCTACGAGGCGGAGCTCTATGCCTACGGAACGGTGATTGGGACTGGAAATGCCGTCATGGGTTGGTTCCCCGGGGGTGACCGATGAGCGTTGTTTCTGGATTGATCGTTCCCGGGATTCCCCATCCGTTGCTGTGTCCAGAACAAAATGAAGGCTGGGCGCGACTTCGCGATGGCTTTGCGCAAGCACGGCAGCTCATACGCGACGCCGGCGCTGAGCGGATTTTGGTGTACAGCACCATGTGGCCCAGTGTCATCGGTCACCAGATACAAGCTCACCCTGAGCCTGAATGGGTTCATGTCGACGAGTTGTTCCACGACCTCGGGTCGATTCCGTATCGGTTTAGAATCGACGCAGCGTTTGGGGAGGCCTTTCGTGAGGCTGCTACGGAGCGCGGACTGCAAGCGAGGACCGTGGCCTACCATGGCTTTCCCATCGACACCGGTAGCGTGGTCGCGCTGAAGCTGCTGAATCCAGACAACGACGTACCTGCGTCAATTGTTTCGAGCAACGTGTATGCGGATCGGGCCGAGACGGTGGTTTTGGGAAAGGCCGCTCGCCAAGCCATAGAATCCGACGGAGTCAAGACGGCGGTGGTTGTGGTCATGACGCTGTCCAATCGACTCTTCACGGAGTTCATTGACCCGAAAGAAGACCGAATACACTCCGCGAAAGATGAAGAGTGGAATGCGAAGCTTTTGGAGTTCTTGGCTGCGGGTCGACTCGAAGATGTGGCGCAGCTTTCGCGAACGATTCAGGACCAAATCCGTGTGCGGAAAGTGGTCAATTTCAAGCCCATGTGGTGGTTGAGTGCAGTCATGGGGCAGCACAATCGGTATGTGGGGTGCGTCCATGCCTATGCTCCGCTGTTCGGTACGGGGGGAGCGGTCGTTAGCCTTACTCCATCGTCCGAGAGCAAGGGCGACAAAGAGTTCGATGAGGAGGATGTCGAGCACTTTCGGGGTGATCGAACCGTGTTGGGTCGTGCTGGAACGGCCCCCGCGGAAGCTCCAGAAACCGGGTCGGACACGACGGTGACGAGCGCCTCGCAACCGGTGGATGGGGCGCCGATCAATACGGCTGCGGCACCCAAGCCAGTGGGGGCGTATCCGCATGCTCGACGGGAGGGAGATCTGCTGTTCCTGTCCGGCGTCGGGCCTCGGCAGCCTGGAACCAATGAAATTCCAGGCGGTCCCATCCGTGACCAAGAGGGCCAACCGCTGGAATACGATGCCGCCGCACAGACCGAGGCCGTCATCGAGAACATTCGGGTCATCTTGGAGGCTGCGGGCTCTTCGCTGGACGATGTCATCGATGTGACCGCGTTTCTCATAGATATGGATCGCGACTTCAAGGCGTACAACGCGGTCTACGCCCGCCATTTCAC
>DEBL01000062.1 GCA_002348535.1 Deltaproteobacteria bacterium UBA2957
GGTCCGGCGGTTTGGCCACCGTAGCGAGAACCCTTGGTGGGGTTGTCGACGACAATCGCCATCGCGATTTGGGGGTCTTCCGCGGGCACTGCGCCGATGAAGCTTCCGATGCGTTCGGTCGATGAGTAGGCGCCGTCGACGTGCTTCCATGCGGTGCCGGTTTTCCCGGCCACGGAGAAACCTGGAATTGCTGCACGTGTACCGGTACCGCCTTCTTCTGTTACGGTTGCCATCATTTTGAGGGTCTCACGGGCCGTGGCTTCAGACACGACACGCTTGATCACCTGAGGCTCAAATATCCGTACGGGAACGCCGGTTGACTCTTGGATTTCAGCGACCATGTAGGGATCCATACGGACCCCATCGTTTGCAAGAGTAGCCATCGCACTGGCCAACTGAACTGCAGTGGCGGTGACACCATGCCCGTAAGAGGTTGTGGCCAACTCAATGGGTTTAATCTTGTCCGCCGCGCGCATGAATCCCCTGGCTTCACCGCGCAAGCCGATGTCTGATCGTGCGCCAAAACCGAACTCCTGAAGGTAGTCGAGGGTCTTCTCAGCGCCGAGACTGAAGGCCAGTTTTGTGGTGCCGATGTTCGAAGAGTACTTGATGACTTCCGACACGGAGATGATTTTTTCCGGGTGGTCATCGGTGATCGTGGAGCGTCCGATTCGGAATCGCCCGTTTTCACAGTTGATGGGCGTTTCCGCCGACACGAGGCGCTCTTCGACCGCAGCAGCGGCAACGAAGGGCTTGAACACAGACCCCGGTTCGAAGGCATCGGTAACGGCCCGGTTCTTGAGGGCCCTCGTGTCGAGCCTGCGAGTGTTGTTGGGGTTGTGGGTCGGTCGCTGCGCGAGGGCGATGATGGCGCCCGTGTTGGGGTCGATTACGATTGCTGTGGCGGACTCCGGCTCGCTCCGCTCCATCACTTGATCGAGTGCATTCTCGGCGATCTGCTGGATTCGGCGGTCGATGGTGAGGACGATGGATTGGCCAGGGCGCGCTTCGGGAATGTCGGTCGTGATGTGGCGACCTTTTCGGTCGCGCCACTGCACGTACTTGTAGGTTTCGCCCGCCAGATACCGCTCCATGCTCCGTTCGAGGCCTGCCAAGCCTGTGCCAGAATGTCCGACCACCCCCAGCAACGATGCTGCTGCCGTTCCTCCCGGGTAGAACCGCTTGTACGAGTTTCGCGTAAACAAAACTTGTCCCAAGTTCGGGTACGTTTCAGTAAGCTCTTCTACGCGACCTTTGATTTGTTGGATTTGGTCGGGGACTAGATTCTTGGCCAACCGAACATCTTGCCGCTTGCGTTTGTTCAGGCGCTTGACTGTCTTGTTGACATCCAAGTCCAGCATCGGTGCCAGCGCTTTGGACAGCGCAACCGCAGATTCGTTGGTCAGCTTGGATGGGTTGGCATGAAGAGTCTGGACCTCGACGGAGGTCGCCAGCGCTTGGCCGTCCGCGGTGACAATGTTGCCGCGACGCCCGTGGATTTCCTGTGGGTCCGTGAACTGCCCATTCGCCTTGGACTGCAACCGAGCGTCGGGAAACATCATCACGGAGGTCGACTGCACCACCAACCCCAACAGACACAGGCTCACAAGCCCGCCCATCGCGCGTGCGCGGGTCGCCATCTTCGGTCGAACCTGCGAGTCGGGCTGCGGCGGAGTAGCGCCGCTGTTTGACCACTTGAGGGGGTCAAACTTGCGGCCGGAGCTTCGCGGGTTTGGGAGGCGGAGTTTCACTTAACGGTGGACATCTCAATGACGGGAACGGTGGGCTCGAGACCCATTTCGGATGCGGTTTGGTGGAGCCATGCGGGGTCTTCCAGCGTTGACAACTCCAATTTGAGGCGGGAGGTCTCGGCCTGGGCGGCCGCGTAGTCGCGCTCGGATCGATCGAGTGCAACGGCCGTCTCGCGAAGGTCGATGCGAGACCATGCACTAAGCAACATGCACGCAGCCATGATCAAGATCACGAGTGCGTAGCCACCAAGGCTGCTGAGTTCGACATCACCCGTGTCGAGCAGGCGGGACCGGACTGCAGTGCGGTTGGGGGCTTGTTCGGAGTGAACCACGGGCTCCGCCGCCTCGACAGACGAGGAGGACCAGCGTCGGGTGATGTCCATGAGCGGCTCCGGTTTCAGCTAGTGGGGAGATGGGTGAGGGATGTGTTCGAGGATGCGCAGCCGTGCAGAACGGGAGCGAGGATGGCCCGCGTCTGCGTCTTTGCCGGCGATGCCGCGGCGATGAATGAGCTGGAAATGCGGTGACGTGACGGGGTTCCCGTAGGCGTCCTTGGGCGTGCCGTGGCCCGAAAACGTTCGAAATGCTCGCTTGACGAGTCGATCTTCGAGGGAATGAAACGTGATGATTCCGAGTCGGCCACCGACATCCAGAAGGCTTGTTGCGGCCTCGAGCGCCTTCTCGAGTTGGCCAAGTTCATTGTTGACTGCCATGCGGAGGGCCTGAAAGGTTCGAGTTGCCGGATGGGTGCGGCTGTTTCGATACCCCGAGGATTCAGAGACACATCGGGCGAGATCAATGGTGCTGTGCCACGGCCGACCATCCAAGATAGCGCGGGCAATCCGCCGAGCTCTCGGCTCTTCTCCGTAGCGACGCAGAATGTCGACGAGGCCCGGCTCATCGAGCTTGTCCAAGAGTTGGGCGGCAGTGATCCCTTGAGAGGGATCCATGCGCATGTCCACAGGACCGTCTGCTTGGAAGCTAAATCCGCGGTTCGGCCGGTCGAGTTGGGGCGAGCTGACGCCGAGGTCGAGCAGGATGCCGTTGAACGGCGCCCAGGCGCTCGCGAGCGAGGCCATATCGCCGAAGGTGCCATGGATCGCAGTGAAACGGTTGCCGTATGATTCGAGTCTCGAACGAGCCGCTGCCAGCGCCGACGGGTCCCGATCGATGCCGATGACGATGCCGTCGGAACCCGAGGCATCGAGGATGGCTTTCGCATGGCCACCACCACCGAGGGTTCCATCCAAGTACCGACCGCCCTCCGTTGTGACGAGGCCTGCGAGTGTCGACTCGAGAAGTACCGGACGATGCTTAAAATCACTCTGCATCCTCCGCTCCGTTGGAGGCGCTCGTGCCGGTCCAGCCGTCAACAGCTGCCGGGAAAGCGGTGCGTTCCCACCGATCTCGATCCCACAACTCAAACCATCCCGCCATCGAGAACGCGACCACTTCTCGCTCAATGCCCGCCAACTCACGCAGGCTAGCGGGCAACAGGACCCGCCCATTGCCATCGATGGTCAGGGTCTGATTGGTCGACACCACGGCACGAAGAAAGTCGGCCCCTTGCGGTGCAAACGGGTCGATATCGTGAGTGCGCGCCTCAATGCTT
>DEBL01000190.1:0-6046 GCA_002348535.1 Deltaproteobacteria bacterium UBA2957
CGACTCGTGCCGCTGAACACGTCGAGGACTGTTGCCGCGGGGGGAAGGTCAGCGAAGATCCGCGTGATGCTTCCGGTCAGCAAGCGTTTTGAACCCAGATATTTGATCACTGAGAAGGTCCTTCGGTCAGGGAAAGGCCGGGTCGGGACTGAACGGATTCGGTCTTATTTCGACGGCGACAACGCTCCATTACCTCCGGATGGACCCGATGCACACCAACCGCCATCTTTTCCCGGTCAGTCTCTCGATTCGATCGCGTTGGCAAAGAGCGTTCTCAGACCTTGAAATAGCGTGGTAGCTTTACCGTATGGCCAATCGACGGTGGATCGCGGGAATCGGGGGACTCTTGCTCCCGCTGGTACTGATGGCCGATGGGGTCGGTCCGAGCCCGGCTGGGTGGTCTTTTCTCGACAGCTCGGAGCCTGATGGGCCGCCAGCGGCGTGGGTGGACATGGCCAGTGGTTCACCGCGCACGGTTGGACCCATCGATCTCCCGTTCGCATTTTCGATGGGTGGAACGGAATGGACGGAGGCCGTCATTGACGGCGACGGCGGTTTGTTGTTTGCCGGCGAAGGGACTGCGTGTCCCGATGCTGCCGACTGGGTCGGATTCAGAACAGGCGGCAGCAGCGACGCTCCGGTGACGAGGGTTATTGGGCGATACCCTCGCCGGGGGTACGCCGTGGACTGGGAGTCGAGTCAGTTGGTGCTCCTCGAATCGCTCCCCGAGGCGGCCATGCACGTCGGTGCCATCGAACCGACCGCTGTGGTGGGTTCCGTAGCGGCTGCAGGCTCTCCGTTGACGTGGTCGTGCCTCGAAAGCGATCGGTTGGCCGGTCGAACGGCATGGTTTTCATTGAACGAAGCGAGGACCGCGGCGTATCTGCGAAGCACACGCCGTTTGACGGAGGCGTGGTGGGGCAGTCGAGCGGCGGAGTTCTTCGGAGAGTCGGTGGCTACCGGCGACATGAACGGTGACGGCCTCAACGACGTTGCTGTAGGCCAACCTGAACGCAGCATGGTTCACGTGTTTCTTGGGTCGCGCACGGCGTCGCGGTCGGAAGCCGACGATGCGACACTCCAACTGCGCGGTGATGACGACCGTCTGGGTGAAACGATCTTGTGGGCTGATGTGGACGGTGACGGTCAGGACGACCTTGTGATTGGCGCCCCGGACTGGGACAGCGTGGGAACCGTTGCGGTGTTCCTTGCGGCGAGCGGGTTGACGGGTGAACGCACGATTGACGACGCCGACTGGAGGGTGTTTCCTCCCTCGGAGATTGGTACCGGTGCATTCGGGGCTGCGCTCCATGCGGGTGATGTCAATGGAGATGGAGCGATGGACCTGAGCATCGGTGCTCCGGATGCGGGCCTCGACACCTTGTTTGTCGGCGCGGTGTTTGTGGTCGATGCAAGCGACTTTGGTGTGGATCAGACCTTGGGTCTCGAGGACGCATTCATGGGCGGCGTTCCCGGTGACGAGGCTGGGCTGGCATTGGGCTCTCTGGACGGTGGTCTGGTCGTCGGCGCGCCGGGCGCCGATGGTGACGTGGATTCAGCGGGCGTGGTGTACGTGCTGGACCCCGCTGCGGAACCCGGGCTTCTGAACGAGTCCGCTCGACTGCGACTGGAGGGAGCGGCATCCGGCGACCGATTCGGGACATCCGTTGGGGGAGGGGCGTTGCGTGCCGACTCGGACCCATCGCTGGTTGTGGGAGCGGTAGGCGCTGCGGAACGAGGTGCGCGGACGGGCGCGGTCTATGTGTTTGACACCGCATCCAGCATCGATGGCGTGAGGTCTGCGCTGGAGGCTGACCTGGTGATCACGGGGCCGACGGCGGCATCGGCTGCGGGAGCCTCCGTCGCACTTGGTAACCTCGACGGCGACGATGAATTGGAACTGGTAGTGGGGGCCACTGGCGGTACACCTGCGTTCGGTGGCGGTGGCATGATTGGTGTGTTTCGTCGCCTGCCCGACGGCGACGTGGACCTCAATGCGGCCGACCATCGACTCTACAGCCCAGACGCGGGAGGCGAACTTGGAACCGCCGTTGCCGTCGCGGATGACATCCAAGGTGATGGCCACCCCGACCTTCTCGTCGCGGCGCCACTCGACAGTCCGGGCTCACGCGTCGGTGCGGGTGCGATCTGGGTATGGCCATTTGTGCCGGCGTACCTCGATGACGACGGGGATGGCTTTGTGGCGCACCCTGCCGGTGGACTGGACTGCGACGACGCGGATGCGGAGGTGAACCCAAACATCGAGGAAAGCCTTGGCGATTGGGTGGACAACGACTGCGACGGCTGGGTGGACAATGCTGTGGTGCCGCGTCGATCGGAGGCTGGCTGGCGCTACGATTTGGCGGAGGTTCTCGGGGTCGAGGCCGGAACAACATTTGATTTTGAGGACACCGTGCTCGGCGAGGCCGTGGACGATCACTACGCTTCGGCGGGCCTCTCCTTTTACGCATCGGGGGCCGAGCGGTCCAAAGCCGATATTTGGGGCGCTGAACCCGTGGGAAGTCGTGGCCTGCGTGTGACCGCTGCCGCTTCGGCGAACGACCTCGTGATGACCTTTGGCGCGCCAGTGGATGCGGTCGCCCTTCGCATCATCGATGCCGAGACCGACCTCCGAATGGACGCCGTTGACGGCGACGATCTTGTCGTCGACGGCTACCACTTCGAGGCCAACGGGCCCGATGTTCCGGGCGGAATTTTTCAGGCTTTTACGTTCGCCAGACCAATTGAGCGCTTTCGCATCGCAGCTGCTACTGCGAACGGCTGGGGGGTCGACAACGTCGAAGTCATCTTCGCAGCGGGTTCGGACAGAGACGGAGACGGGCTGAGCGCCGAGGATGGTGACTGCGATGACTTTGATGCATCGGTTCGCCCCGGGGCTGAGGAGGTGCTCGGCGACGGCATCGACAACGACTGTGACGGCGTGCTCGATGGGGGAGACGCCGACGTCTTCCTGAGCGAAGGTGAGTTTGCCTCTGCCATCAGCATCATCGGGGTGCGGATCGACTTCGAAGACCTTCCGCTGGGTTCGGATGTGGTGGACCACTACTCGGACCTCGGCGTCTCATTTGCCGGTGAAGTCGTGGTCGATGACGGAGCGGGAGCCTCTGCGCCGCGCGGTGCGCAACTTGGGCGCCTCGATGACTACGCCGTGGTGCTTCACTTCACCGAGGGTCAACCGGCCCTCGCCATGTGGGTTCTCGATGCGGAGGGTGAGGTTTCCATTGAGGCCCGCCGGGGCGGCCTGTCCTTGTACGAAACAACGCTCGAGGAGGGGTACTCGGGCTTCGTTGGAATGGGGTTTCCGTATCCGGTTGATAGTGTTGTGATTCGCCACTCCATCAGCGGCGACGATTGGGCCCTTGATGACATCACCTTTTCGGCGCTGGGCCTCGACGATGCGGACGGCGATGGCTTCACCGAAGCGGACGGGGACTGCGATGACACGGAGGCGCTTGCCTTTCCGGGCGGAGCCGAGACGTGGTACGACGGCATCGACGGGGACTGCGCTGGCGACGACGATTTCGATGCGGACGGTGATGGGTACAGCAGTTCCAGTTCCGGAGGACTGGATTGCGACGACTTCGTGACCACCACCTATCCGGGGGCCGAGGACGTTTGGTACGACGGCATTGACGCCGACTGCCGAGGCGACGATGACTTCGACTCGGACGGCGACGGCTATGCATCTACACTGTTTGGTGGAACAGACTGCGATGACGCAACGGATGCGGTGCACCCCGGAGCCGACGAAGTGTTCTACGACGATGTCGACGACGATTGCGATCCGACAACGGACTACGACGCGGACGGCGACGGCTATGCCGCTTCGGGATTTCCGGGTTCAATCGGTGTGTATGGTGTGGGGGATTGCGATGACGACGCGTTCGGAACCCACCCGGATGCAGTCGAGACCTGGTACGACGGCATCGACGAAGACTGCGCCGGTGACGATGACTTCGATGCCGACGGCGATGGGCACATCCCCATTGCGTACGGCGGAGATGACTGCGATGACGACGATGGCTTAGCCAGTCCAGACTTTTTGGTGGACGATTGCTATGACGGTGTGGATGCAGACTGCGACGGCCGCAGTGACTACGACTGTGATGGCGACGGGTTTGATGCAGCGGCTTACGGTGGCACGGACTGCGCCGATGACGACCCGGACATCTTCCCGGGCGACGGGCTGACCCCGGTTGGAACAGACCGAGACTGCGATGGATTTGTTTCGCTTGCCGATGGAGGTGCGGACTGTGACGACGGCACGCCGAGCGTGTACCCCGGTGCTGTGGAGACGTGGTACGACGGGGTCGACTCGGATTGCGACGGCGCGGATGACTACGATCGTGACGGGGATGGTCATCCAGCGGCTGCTTGGGCGGGGGAAGGGGAACTTGCGGACTGCAACGATGCAAACCCTGCGGTTCATCCTTCGGTCGCGTTCGACGGGTGTGGAGGCGGGGACGAGGACTGTGACGGCGAGGTGGATGAGGACTGTGTACCGGAGCCCGAACCGCCAGAGGAAGATGAGACGACCGATACGGGTGGACCTCCACCAGACGATGGTGAGGTGAGCGAACCCGACACCGGTGGTCCACAACCCGATACCGGGTCATCCGAGCCAGACGAGGAGGCCAATCAGCCAGACCCGGATACGGGCCGGCAGTCAGACGATCCGAATGCCGGGTGGGAACCGCCACCCTCTGGGGTCGTGAGTTCGTCGGCGGAGACCCATCGGGACCGCAAAGCGGGTTGCGGGTGCAGTGCAGCCCCTTCGCCAGCCGGATGGGCTCTGCTGTTGGTCCCCTTTGTGGCCATGATTCGACGCGCGCGCGGGTAAATTACCTGATTTGGTGCTTGCGAATGGCGTGTTGTAGGCGCATGATGAGGTCTGAGAGGTTGTGATGCGCAAGAAAGTCTTCGGTGTCATCGTTGCGATGGGGATGGCCGGCTGTTCGCAGGACTACAAGGTGTCGACGGAATCGTCGAGCTACGTGGTGACCCCCGATTTGGCCGACATCGGAACGGTCGCGGTGGGTTCGAGCGAGCCGTTTGTGGTGTCGTTATCGCACGTTCGGGGTGGCGATATTTCGTTGCTTGCCGTAGAGATTTTGAACATCGAGGGGGAGTATTTTCGGTCGGCGGATTCGGACCCCATCGACCTGTTGGTGGCCGGTGAGACTGAAGACGTACTCTTCGAGTATGTACCCGAGGTCGAGGGGTACCACATCGGTCGAATTACCTTTAAAACCAACGCCGGTGAAGAGGACGAGCAAACCGTCGAAGTGCGGGGCCACGCGGCCCAACCGGAATTGACGATGTTCCCAGCGCTGATCGACTTCGGACCGGTTGCTGTGGGGAGCGCTCGAGTACAGCGGGCGGAGTTGATCAACTCGGGGACGGTTGCGGTAGAGGTCGCCGACGTCACCGCCGACAACGCCGTATTTGGGTTCGAGACCACCATGCCGTTGGTGGTCGCCCCCGGTGAGCGGGCCGATGTCGCAGTCTCATTTCGGCCCGAGACCGGTGAAGAGGTCCGGTCCGATGTCACGGTGACCTTGGCCTCCGAAATCGATTTCGGTGGATTGACTCTGCGCGGAAACGCTTGTTCCACGGGGTCTGGTGACCTGTACGATCAGGACGGCGACGGCTACAGCATCTGCGGCCCGGACTGCGATGACGAAGACGCCGGGGCGCATCCGGGTGCGACCGAGGTTTGCAACGGAGTCGATGACGACTGCGACGGCACCATCGATGAAGGCACGGAATGCTTTGACGACGACGGCGATGGGCGGAGCGAAGAGGCGGGTGATTGCAACGATGCGGATGCGTCGGTCCACTTGGGGGCGGAGGAAGATTACGAAAACGGGATCGACGACGACTGCGATGGAGTCGTCGATTCTGGCGGTGGTGATGCTGATGGCGACGGCTTCTCGGTGTCGGGAGGCGATTGCGACGACTACGATTCCTCGACGAGTCCAGCGGCGTCGGAAGTTCCCGATGGTGTCGACAACGACTGCGACGG
>DEBL01000190.1:6353-6657 GCA_002348535.1 Deltaproteobacteria bacterium UBA2957
GGTGTCGACAACGACTGCGACGGTGTGATTGATGAGGGAACGGACGCTTACGATGATGATGGCGATGGGTTCTCCGAGATTGCGGGGGACTGCGATGACACGGATCGGGCGATTGGGCCGGGCGCTGCCGAGGCTCCAGACTGGAAGGACAACAACTGCGATGGCCGTGTCGATGAGGGCACCATTCACGCCGACGATGATGGCGATGGGTTCTCGGAGTTGGGCGGAGACTGCGATGACACGGACCCTTTACGCCATCCCGGCAATCCCGAACGCGTCGGTGACGGCATCGATAACGACTGCG
>DEBL01000289.1 GCA_002348535.1 Deltaproteobacteria bacterium UBA2957
GGTTGGGTCTTCGCACTGGCCCCGGACCATACGACCACAGGGCAGAGGGGAGACATAGCAACAGCAGTGTGATTCTCGACTCTCAGCATGCCTCCGTGGATGCTGGCCAATACATCGGCACCAGAACCGCCGCCCTGGACCTCACGGTGGATCGCAATGGCATCGGTTGCGGGCCGACCCGCTGCAAGACAGGATGCGACGCAGGCCGCAGCACTGCCTCCGAAACCGGGTTTCTCAGATAGCCCTGTGGGGTTCCATTCTCGAAAATCGTAGGTCCCGATGTGGCCTGTGAGGGCAGGTCGTACAAATCGGTCATCGCCCGATGGCGTCGATATACGCAGCGCATCGCCCACGGAAATGGTGCACTGCACGCCTCGATCGACGGCCAACACGATCGCAGGTGCACCATCGAGCACGGCGTATTCTCCCGCGACCATGAGCTTTCCCGGCGCGACGATTGTTGTCACAGCAGTCGAGCCGGTCCGCCGACGGACAACGAATGAACCTTCGGTACATGGGGTCGGAGGTGCTCGATCACTGCCGCTTCGGCCTCGGGTGTAGTCAACACTTTTACGTTTGGCCCGGCATCCATGGTCGACCATGCAGGGACACCGCGGCTCCGAAGTTCTCGCACTGCGTGCAGCACTGCGAGGGTGGAGGGCTTCATGTACAGCACGGCCGGTTGGGCGCTGACCATTGTACCCACCATCTTCATGGTGGAATGCTCCATCACGGTACCGAGGCGCTCGAGGTCGCGGGACCGAATCGCCGCTTCCGCTTCGGCGACATCATTGGGGCCGCTGGTGACCCACCCGTCGAAGAGCGGGCTGCTTTCTTGGGTTCGATTCATGCCATCGCGGGAGGATACCGCTTTTTTCTGGTCAGAGACCAACGCCACCACCACTCGAAGATCCCAGTGAGCCTCGTTGTCTATGGGAACCCCGTGCGAGTCGGTTCCATCGGACTGGGTTCCGAGTCGCCATGTGACGAACCCACCCCAAAGGCTACGACACGCGGACCCAGAGCCCTGCCGCGCCAGAACACTGAGATCTTCGAGAACCATTTGCCGGCCGGCCGCCGCGGTGGCTGCCAGAGCGAGGGCGGCGAAGGCGCTCGAACTGCTCGCCAAGCCTGCCGCCGTGGGAAAGTTATTGGTGGAGTCAACGAATACAGGGGGTCGGCTTGGGTCAATCAGGTTTAGAAAGCTTGCAATGCGCTGTTGTGCCGCTCCCGTAGCTGCCACTCCGTTGATGACGAATCGGTCGGAATCGCCGCCCCATTGCACCGATGTCTTGGTCTCAAATGGAGCCAATGTGACCGACACGGAGGGCACCGCCGGCAAGTTCAGCGCGCGGTTTCGTTTGCCCCAATACTTGACCAAGGCGATGTTGGGGTGGGCTATCGCAGTTGCGTTCATGGCGGGGGCAATAACGCGCCAACGGTGGTTAGGGTCGCCGAAGAGTCGGGTCGGGTGTCACGCTGATTCGCAGTCCCCATCGTCTGCGTCGAAGAAATCGCAGTCAAAGTGAATTCCGTAAGGGCTGGTCTCGTCATCGCACCATCCGTCTCCGATCCAGATGGTTGAGTTGCACTCCAAGTCGCAATCCAACACCATCCCGTCTCCACAGGATTCACCAAGGTCACCCGGAGGTTCGGGTGGTGGCCATTCACCAACAGGGCAGTCACCGCCATCCCAATCGAGTTGTGGACACGCGAACCAATCTCCGAATGGGCGACTGGCGTCGTCGCAGATGCCGTCGCCCACAAACAGGTCGAGTGTACAAACCATGCCGCAGTCGAGTATCCATCCATCGCCGCATGCATCTCCCGGCGCAGGTTCGGTGACCGGTAGCGAGGAAGGTTCTGAACTCGCCTCATCCCCAGACGGAACAGGTCCTCCATCAGATTCATCCGAGTCGTGTTCGGAGCCAGCATCAGAGGTGGGGGCGGACGATGCGGCATCCTCGGGAGCCTCGTCCATCGGCGGTTCGTGCTCATCTGCGCTCGGTGCTGTACCGGTGTCTTCATCGGAAGGGAGTTCGCCATCGTCAACTGGGGGCGGCTCCGAGGCTTCCGCGGTCTCGCCATCGGCGTCACTCGCCAACCCTTCACCCGGGTCTTCAACAGTATCGCCCACGGCGTCATCGGGTTCGGTGTCGTCCGCCGATCCGGGCGATGCTTCATCCTCGTCGACTGCGGTTGGAACGGAATCAGAATCGTCCGCGTCGACTGTCCCGGTGTCCTCCGCCTCATCGCCGAGGTGATCACTGTCCGCCTCTGCTGTGGACAGCCCTGTATCACCGTCTTCGACGCCGACCACACCGGTGTCATCGCTGCCGTCTGGCGTTTCGTCCGAATCGGGACTGGAACTCGACTCGGTGGTGGGGTCTGAGTGGTCTGCAGATCCGGTATCGCCTTCGTCTACATCGGGGTCCGATGCGTCGGTCTCTGGGGCCGGCGGTGGGTCTGTGGAGGGTGGACTTGGTTCAATGGAACTCGTTCGAGTCGCATCGTCTGCACCGTCTGTGCAGCCAATGGCGATTGTGAACACTCCAATGTG
>DEBL01000296.1 GCA_002348535.1 Deltaproteobacteria bacterium UBA2957
ACAGGCGACTTAGTCAGGCGAGGGCCGAGGCCGTCGCGGCATGGCTGGAGCTCAATGGCATCCAGGGCGAGCGCTTGATTCCAAAGGGATTTGGTGAGGATCGGCCGCTGGTAAAAGACAGTCACCCGGATGCAATGATCATCAATCGACGCGTGGAGTTCACGGTGCTGCGGTCGGATGAAGCCGGCGAGCGGACGGGGACTCCGGACGTTCAATCGCTCCCCAAAGAGGTTCAAGAAGACCGATAGGCCTCAGTTCTGCGAGTGAACAAGCAAGAAAATAAGGCGGGTCGCTAAAGGTTTGGGAGCCCAGTCCGAAGGGGCGTCGAACGTGGGAGTACCTCGTGGCGACGTCTGCTGCTCAAAATCCAAGCTTTATCGACCGACTCAGAAGCCAAGGCGACTTGGTCACGGCAATGGCGTTGATGGCCTTCATGGTCATCATGGTCGTGCCACTTCCGCCGTTGGCCATGGATATGTTTCTTGCGCTGTCCATTACCGCATCGCTGTTGGTCCTTCTCGTGACCTTCTATGTTGCGAATCCGATTCAGTTTTCGATTTTCCCTACCCTTTTGTTGGCCACCACACTGTTTCGGCTGTCGCTCAATGTAGCGACGACGCGTCTCATTTTGATGGGGGGCCACGGGGGAGCGGATGCCGCTGGCAGCATCATTCAAACGTTTGGCCATGTCGTTGTCGGTGGAAACTACGTGGTGGGCCTCGTGGTGTTCTCGATTCTCGTCGTCATCAACTTTGTGGTCATCACAAAGGGTGCCGGTCGGGTCGCTGAGGTCGCTGCGCGATTCACGTTGGACGCCATGCCCGGTAAGCAAATGGCAATCGATGCAGAGCTTAATGCGGGTCATATCGACGAGCGGACCGCGCGTCGGCGTCGAGACTCAGTCATGCGGGAAGCCGACTTCTACGGAGCAATGGACGGTGCGTCCAAGTTCATCCGTGGGGATGCCATCGCTGGAATTCTAATCACGCTGATCAATATTGTGGGCGGCATCATCATCGGGGTTGTCCAGAACGGATTGGACCTCGGCACCGCACTCGAGAACTACACGGTGCTCACGATCGGCGACGGATTGGTTGGTCAGATCCCTGCACTGGTGATCTCGGCAGCGGCCGGTATGCTGGTCACCCGTGTCCCGGACGCCGACAGCAAAGGCCTTCACGGTCAGTTTGGTGCGCAGCTGTTCAGTTCACCGCGTGCATTGATGCTGTTGTCGGCATCGCTGTTCATGTTCGTCCTCATTCCCGGTCTCCGGCTGCCATTCTTTATTCTCGGGTCCATCATCGGCGTTGTCGCATGGCAAAACCGAGACAGTGAAGGCTTTGCTTCGGATGGAAGTCCTCCCGGCGCCCCGGGTCCTAGCCAAGACGGTGATTCGGTGGATGGAGAAGGGGAGTCGGATCCAGAAGCCGCAGAGGAGGCAACGCTCGAAAGCCTGATGACCGTTGAGGCACTCGCCATTGAACTCGGCGTCGACCTGATCGGGCTCGTGGACGAAACCAAGGGCGGGAACCTTGTGGAGCGAATCACTCGGATTCGTCGGCAAATGGCCAGCGACTTGGGGCTTATTGTTCCAAGCGTACACCTCCGCGACAATCTTCGCCTTGAGGGCGGCGAATACCGAATCATGCTGCGCGGTGAGGAGATCGGACGCGGTCAGGTCATTCCCCGTCAGCACCTTGCGATCAATCCGGGCGACGCGCAGCTTGGTCTTAAGGGTATCAAGACCATCGATCCCGTCTTCGGACTCGAGGCGTGGTGGATTCCGGAGCCCACGAGGCTCGATGCTCAAGCTAAGGGCTTCACGGTGGTTGACGTGCCGACTGTGGTGACGACCCACCTGACGGAGATTCTCCAGCAGTACGGCCACGAACTGTACAGCCGAAACCAACTCAACAACATGCTCGAGCGTGTCGCTGAGGAGAACCCGCAGCTTGTCGAAGAGTTGGTTCCCGATCAACTGCCCCGTTCCAGTGTGCTCCGAGTCTTCCGAAACCTTCTCAAGGAAGGTGTCAGCGTTCGCGACGCGACAACAATTGTTGAGGCGCTTGCAGAACATGCACCAAGACTCAAGGACCCGAACAGCCTGACTGAATTTGTACGTCAGCGTTTGGCTCGGCATCTCACGCACCGGTATGCAACAGCCGAAGGCACGTTGAATTACATCGCGCTCGCGCCAGACACTGAAGAGACGATTAGTCGTTCGCTTCACACCTCTGAGTCGGGATCCATGAGTCTCGCTCTCGACCCCGAAGCAGCCCGCAAGCTGTTGACCGGACTTCGAGACGCAGCTGAGGCATGGAACGGGCCGGGTGATGTAGTGGTGCTTTGCCCTCCGCTGGCCCGTGGTCCGCTTCGCAATCTTTCGAGCAAGGTCATTCCACGCGTCGCCATTGTGTCTGCTGCGGAATTGTTGCCGACGGTCCGCCTCCAGCGAGTGGCTGCGGTGTCCTTGGCCTCAGGAGTTTCGCTCGGAAACCAGAAAGACCTCAAGTCTAAGACTCTCCAGCCGAATGGGGAACGAACCCCAGTTGAACGTGCTGGGTGAAGGGAGCTGAATCGTGTATCCAACACAACTACACAGCTTTGAAGAACGACGCATTGAAGGCCTCTCTCGCGAGGAAACGTGTCGAAAATACCAACGCAAGATCCTGTTGTTGTCTCGGCGTATCGCCGAACGCTTGCCGCCCGGCTGTGAGCTGGGTCCCGAAGATCTCGCCTCGTTTGGTGCCATTGGGCTCTTGGAAGCCTTCGACCGATTCGATGAGGGAAGAGACATTCTCTTTACGACATTCGCGGAGTACCGAATCCGTGGCGCGATGATGGATGCATTGCGTGCCACTGACACATTCACACGGCATCGCAGGCAGGTTTCGAAAGAAATCATCGATGCGGAGCGGAGACTGACCGGTGAGTTGGGTCGCCCTCCCGAGGCCGTTGAGGTCGCCCAGCGACTGGGAATGGATCTCGACACCTATTGGCGCACGATGGACCGCGTCAAACCAGTCAGTCACGTCAACATTGATGACACCGACGGACCCGATGGGTCAGGTGACGGGCGAACCTTCGCCGAAACCATCACGGATGACCGATTTCGTTCCGCCTTCTCCACCATTATGGGAGATCAAGCCAAGGGCGCCTTGAAGCAAGCCATTGAGGCCCTTTCCGAACGAAAACGAGAATGCGTACTGCTGTACTACGGTCGAGACATGAACCTGATGGAGGTTGCTGAGGCATTCAATGTGACGCCATCACGCATTTCACAGATTCTATCCGAGGCCCGTGCTGATTTAAGGAAGCAGTTGGATGGAGTCGTCGGAGCCGGCGACCTCGAGTTCCGGGAGGCACTGTGAGCCACAGCATCTATCCAGCCTTGTCGGGGGCGAAGGTCATCTGGCAGCAGATGGAGATGGTGAGCAACAACCTCGCCAACGTGACAAGCGATGGCTTTAAGCAACACCGGATGGCCTTGACCAGCAAACGGGTCAACCCGAACGCATTGGGCAATTCGTATGTGAAGGTCGCGGAAACTGTCCACGACATGCGTGACGGAAGCCTTTCAACCACGGGTGTCGACACGCACTTGGCCATTCGCGGACGTGCATTCTTTATGGTTCAAGGCGAAGAAGGCCCAGTCCTTCAGCGAAGCGGAAACTTCAAGATCGATAACGAAGGTCGTTTAATCAATCACAGGGGCCAGTTGGTTCTTGGTGATGGTGGACCCATCGAGGTTCCAGATAGAGAGCGAATGGTCATCGATAAGCAGGGTGTGGTCCGCACCGAAGAGGGTGGCGAAGTGGGGCGGATAAAGCTGGTCGACGCGGCAGTGTTGTCGCCCATCGGCAACAGTCAGTGGCGCTCGGAGGGGCCATTGGTCCCGATCGCCGAGGATGTGTCCGTGATTCAAGGGTCGCTCGAGAAGTCCAATGTGGACCCGATCAAGGGAATGGTCGAGTTGGTCGAGGCCAGTCGGTACTTCGAGGCCTATCAGAAAACGATGCAGACATCCGATGAGCTGGATGCAAAAGCCAATGAAATCATGAGGAGCAGGTAATGAAAGCGTTATTCAGTGCAGCGACCGGTATGGCCGCGCAACAGATTCAAATCGATACCATTGCCAACAACCTGGCCAACGTTTCGACCAACGGGTTTAAAAAGACACGGGTGGCTTTTGAGGACCTCGTTTACGAAAACATCCGAACGGGCGAAGCGAGTGCGGATGCTAAGCGTCCAGGTCAACTGGAAATCGGTTCGGGCTCGCGTGTTGTTGCGACTCAGCGCGATTTCACAGCGGGTTCGATCAGCCAGACCAATGCGCCCCTCGACGTCGCCATTCAAGGGCGTGGCTTTTTTGTGGTTCAGACGCCGGACGGTGCTGAGCGCTATACCCGAGTGGGCTCGTTCAATGTCAATCAAGATTCGGAGCTCGTGACCCAGCAAGGGTATCCGATCGCGCCCGGGATTCAGATCCCGTTGGATGCAGAAGAAGTCATCATCGCGGAGGATGGAACCATTCAGGTACGCTACAGCGATTCGACTGACGCAGTGACCGTTGGCGCGTTGGATGTCATGGACTTCAGCAATCCGAATGGATTGAAGGCGCTCGGTGGCAACCTTTATGCAGCCACGGCCGAGTCGGGTGAGCCGATTCCGATCGAGGCTGCAGATGGCTTGATTCTCAAACAAGGCTTCATCGAAGGCTCGAATGTGGACATCGCAGAAGAACTGGTCAACATGATCATGGCTCAGCGCTCCTTTGAGGTGACTTCAAAGGCGGTCGAGTCTGCGGATGAGACGATGCAGATCGTCAACCAGATGAAGCGATAGAACCGGAATGATTCTTTTCACACTCATTGGGCTTGCGTGGGCTGGAAGCGTCGAACCCGTTCTCAAGGACGCAGTCTCAGCGGCCATTCGGGACCACATCGCCACCGTGCGCCAGATGAGCGCTGCCGATGTCGAGGTTGGCCCCTTGGGCATGGCTGACGGCATTTCGTCATGCGATGAGTTGCCTGCGATCTCGGTTTCATCCGTGCCTGGAGAGCCGTTCCGAGGGCTGACGCGGTTGCGAGTTGAGTTGACCCAAGACGGCCATGCCTGTGGGCGATTCAGCCTCACACCGCGCATTGAACTGTACGGTGAGGTTCCAGTCGCCGCGAGTGCAGTCGAGGAAGGCAAACGGGTCGCGATTGAAATGCGTCGAGTGGCATTATCGTCTGTTCGCGGCACCTTGATTCGGCCGAACGATGGTCCGTTCGTGGCGACTTGTACGATAGAGGCGGGCACTTTGATGACGCACAGGCGAGTCAAGCGAGAGCCGGCGGCAATGATGGGCCAAGATGTTGAGATTGTTGTTGAGTTGGGTGGGATTACCATCACCGCCGAGGGACGCATGTTGGCGGATGCTCAACTGGGCGACCGCGTTCGGGTGGCGAATCTCGCCACCGATTCAGTGGTGCAAGGAATTCTGTACGCGCCCGGACTCGTGCGCGCTGGAGGTGTTCGATGACCCGATGGTTCAAATTTGTACTCGTGCTGTTGACAGCGCTTCATGCCGCTGAGGCTTATGCGATGGATGCGGACCGTCCGGTTCCGCCCACAGT
Organism: Deltaproteobacteria bacterium UBA2957; assembly: GCA_002348535.1. Classification (GTDB taxonomy): domain Bacteria; phylum Myxococcota_A; class UBA796; order UBA796; family UBA796; genus UBA796. Next base: position 5,622 of record DEBL01000296.1, read on the forward strand.
GTCGTCCGCGGTTGCCCCATCGGCGGTGAATCTGCCCGGCAGTTTGTGGACGGAAGTGGGTGCTCGATCCTTGGTGGGGATGAACGGTAATGCGCGGCGCGTCGGCGACCTGATCACGATTTTTATTGATGAGAAGACCATCACCGAGCTGTCCGCAGAAACCGGCACAAAACGCAAGTCGGGAATGCAAGGAAAACTGGGCAGTTTTTTCGGTTTAGGGAAACAGCTGACCAGCAACAACCAAGGGAACCTTGGCGGTGGACTTGGCTACGAGACCGAGTCCAAGCATGACTTTGATGGACAGGGTACGACCGCCCGTGCGGGTACCTTGCAGGGCCGTCTTACGTGTCGAGTGATCGAAGTGATGGCGAACGGGAATCTTCGGATATGGGGATACAAGCAGGTCCGGTCCAACCGTGAGACCCAATTCTTGGTCGTGGAAGGTCTGGCTCGTCCACTCGATATTCAGGCGGACAATACGATTCAGTCCAGCCTTCTCGCGGAGGCAAAGATTGAGTTTAACGGGTCCGGTGTTGTGGCCGACAAGCAGGGTCCGGGGATCGTGCAGCGCGGCCTCGACCACGCCTGGCCGTTCTAACAACACGAAACATCCAACCAAGCGCGGTCGTGATCGGCCGCGCTTGTTGGTTTTGGGCAGCACCGCTTGCAATGGCCAAAACCGATCATTTTGTTCAAGGTTGCGGCGTTCGGTCCGATGGTGAGGGCGAGTCGATGTCCCTGGAGGCACAGCATGATTCGATTTTTGATGGTCATATTGCTCGCGCTTGGTGCGGATGCTCAGGCGGCTCGTGTGAAAGATATCGCGAGCATTTACGGCGTTAGGGACAACGCGGTTTTCGGGTACGGGCTGGTGACCGGTTTGAACCGAACCGGGGATTCACGGCGTAATGAAGCAACCATTCGGACCCTGGCCAATCGGCTTCAGGGGCTCGGTGTCACACTCCAGACCGATGACATCATCTCGCGAAACGTGGCTGTGGTGATGGTCACGGCGCGCGTTCCATCTACGTCGCGTCCGGGTCATAAAATCGATATTGAAGTCAGCTCAACGGGTGACGCCAAAAGCCTCGAGGGCGGAGTGTTGCAGTTGACCCCACTTTATGCGTCTGACGGCAAGGCTTATGCGTCGTCTCAGGGCCCGATTGTTATCGGTGGGTTTTCCGCCGAGTCGGGCGGAGAATCGACTCGGAAGAATCACCCCACGACGGGGCGCATACCCCGTGGTGCTACCGTCGAGGTTGACAACCCCAACCGGTTGGATCTGGCTGCAATCGAGTACATCGACTGGCTGATTCACGATCCCGACTTCACCACAGCAAAGCGGATGGCGGATGCCATCAACGAGTCCTTGGGTGACCGGCTAGCCACAGCCCATGATGATGGCATGGTTCGTATGGCGGTGCCGCGCACTGACGATGCGACGACAATCGACGTGCTCGCCCAGATTGAACTGGTCGAACTCGAGGTTGATGCACCCGCGCGTGTGGTGGTGAACGAGCGGAC
>DEBL01000407.1:0-1235 GCA_002348535.1 Deltaproteobacteria bacterium UBA2957
AACTGCGACGGCATCGAGCAGTGCTACATCGACGCCGATAACGACGGCTTCCGCACCGAAGACGGCGCGGTCATTGATTCGGAGTTCATCGACTGTTCGGGCGACGGCGTGTCGGGTGCGGACGCCCCGGCCACCGACTGCGACGACGAGCGCGACGACGTGAACCCCGACCAGGGCGACGCGATCGGCGACGAGCTCGATGCCGACTGCGACGGCTTTGAGCAGTGCTTCCAAGACCTCGACGACGACGGCTACCGAACCGCCGACATCATCGAGTCGACCGATGCCGACTGTTCCGACCCGGGCGAAGCAACCGTGGACGACCCGCTGGTCGACTGCGACGACACGCTCGCGAGCGTGAACCCCGGTGCGGAAGAGATCCCGGGCGACGGGCTGGACCAAGACTGCGACGGCATCGATCCGGGCGGTGACGCCGTGGCGTCGGACGACACGGCGGCTCCGTCGGATGGCGGCGATGACGGCGACGATGCCCCGGCCACGGCCGACGGCGAGCTCACGGTCGAAGTGGAGTACCCACCGGAGAAGGGCGGCTGCTCCACGGCCGGTCGCGCACCCACGGCCCTTGGTTGGGCGGGGTTGTTGGGCATGGGAATCCTGCTCGGATTCCGCCGCCGCGCGGCCTGATGGGATGGCCCTCTCCCACCGGTGGGGAGGGCCCATTTAAATGATCTTCAAAATGTAGGTTTCACGCCTCAAAGCTGTGGTAGCCTCGCGTCTCGCGGCTCGACGGAGGTGGTCATGCGCGCACAAGTTTTGGGTTCATTTGGGTTGGTTTCGTTGCTGGCGGGGTGCACCTCGAGCACCACAGCCGAGATTGGTGACTCGGGCATGCTGAATGCCTTGGCCCAGATTCGCGCGGTGAACATGCCGCTCGATCAGGGCGACCCGGTGTATGCGCCCGAACAGGGGTTCAAGGTTGAGTTGCGAGGGAACATTGCCGACACCATGGCTCCCCGCGCCTTTGCCGCTCTAGCGGACGGCAGCTTCCGCCTGAACGCCCACGACTTCATTGCGCATGTGAGTCCGGACCGCCTTCAGCTTCACACCTCCGAAGACCCTGAAGGCATCTCGATTCAGCTGAGCAAGTGGGGCCGCGGTGATCAACTGAGTCCGGTGGCCGAGAGCCTGTTGACTGGAGAAAAGGCGGAGGCTTCGAGCGGCATCGACTTGGTCGAAGCGGAACGCGGTGTCTTGATCGAGTGGTTCGACGGCGG
>DEBL01000407.1:1547-1724 GCA_002348535.1 Deltaproteobacteria bacterium UBA2957
CTTGATCGAGTGGTTCGACGGCGGGACCCGAGGCATGGAGCACGGGTGGACCATTGCCGGCCGGCCCGATGGCGACGAACTTCTGGGCTTTGAATTGGCCGTGGATGCCGCCCAGGTGGACGTCAGCATCGATGCCCAGCGGGCGTGGATAGCATCGGACCGTGGAACGACGTGGAA
>DEBL01000407.1:2051-4023 GCA_002348535.1 Deltaproteobacteria bacterium UBA2957
GTGGAACGTGACGGGCTTGGAAGCGTGGGACGCTGAGGGCCGGGCGCTGGAGCTGTGGATGGAGCCATCTGAGGCGGGCTTGATGGTTCGTGTGGATGACCTTGAGGCGGTCTACCCCATCACGGTGGACCCTTGGTACACCACGACATCGACGGAGATTCAGAACATTACTGACTCGACGACAACGGGAGGGCATTCGGTCACAATCTATCCCAATGCGTTCACCGACGACCGCCTCGATGACAGCCAACGGGACTGGTATTTCGGTGATGTGGTCCGGTCTCTTGGCGACACCAATGGAGACGGCGCGGATGAGTTGTTGGTGGCTTCTCCGAGATGGGACACATGCTCTACGGGTGACCTTGGTGGCTCATCGACATCATGGACGAGCACCTGCAGGCAGACGGGAATGGTCATGTGGTTCAATGGATTCACAACGGGTCTGGTCGAAAGTCCAGCGGCAGTGGTCTATGGGCCCGGTAAGAAGTCAGGAAACGACAATAAGTTTGGTTCGAGCATCTTCACTCAAGCCGATTTCAACGGCGATGGCTACTTGGATGTGTTGTCCAGTGCGCCCTACGATGATTCCAGCTCGCTGAGCAACAATGGGTCGCTGTGGGTGTATGCCGGATCGTCCATTGGCCTCAGTTCATCGCCGATGACCACTCTGTACGGAACAGAGGCGAACGCGAACTTGGGTCTGTACCCTTACCGAATCGGAATCGGCGACATCAACGGTGATGGCATCGACGATTTGGTGATGGGTGTTCCCACCGATGACACCACCGGTGGCGATGCTGGGAAGGTGGTGGTTCACATGGGGACCAGCGCGTTCTTGCCTTCTTTCGCTTCCGCTACGCTGTACGGAGAGGTGGCTGGTGATCAGTTTGGGCGGTCCGTCGCCGTGGCCGATGTGAACGGTGACGGATTCGCAGATGCCATCGTTGGCGCCCCATACAACGATGATGGCGGCTCGAATGCAGGAAAGGTGTATGTGTTCGAGGGTACCGCAGACGGCCTTTCGGCCACTGCCAGCCACGGCCAGTACGGCGAATCATCGGGTCGCGCATTGGGTCAGAAAGTCTACAACTTGGGCGACATCAACGGCGATGGGTACGGCGATGTGTACATGGCGGGCGATTCATCGGATGCGCACGTCTACCATGGCGATGCGTCCGGCATCACCGGAGCTCATGACCAGTCTTGGTCACGGACCGACTTGGAAGCGATCGGGGACATCAATGAAGACGGCTATGACGACATTCGGATTGGTGAGCAAATCAAGATGGGATCGGAAACCGGTGAGATGCGGGTTTGGGCCGCCACCACACGGTTGAAGGCCGTAGGAGACTTCGATGGGGACGGCTACACGGATCTGGCGATGGGCGAAGAATCGTGGAACTCCAGCCGAGGCCGAATTTGGATTCGATACGGCTACGAAGCCGACTACGACACTGATGGCTTCCTCGAATCCGAGGACTGCGATGACGCAGATGACACCGTGTACCCGGGTGCCGAAGAGATCGTGGGCGACGGCATCGACAACGACTGCAACGGCACCGAGACCTGCTTCGCGGACCTCGATGGCGACGGCTACGCCGACGCCTCGGGTGCCACCGTCGCTTCGGACGACGCCGACTGCGACGACCCCGGCGAAGCGGGGGCCGACGCACCGCAGACCGACTGCGACGACACCACCGCCTTGGCCCGTCCCGGTGGAACCGAGATTCCCGGCGACGGCATCGACCAAGACTGCAACGGGGCGGACCTGTGCTACGCCGACCTCGACGGCGACGGCTACCGGTCGTCTTCAGGCGGCACGGTCGAATCGGTCGACATGGACTGCGACGACGACGGCGAGGCCACGGCCGACGCCCCGGCCACAGACTGCGATGACACCAACCCGAGCGTGAGCCCCGCAGCGACCGAGACCCCAGCGAACGGTCAGGACGAAGACTGCAACGGCGGCGAG
>DEBL01000040.1 GCA_002348535.1 Deltaproteobacteria bacterium UBA2957
CTTGTAATGATTGTGGACTGCCACAGACAAAATCTTCTTGGCCCGGTCTTGTCCAATTACGTAGTCGTCGAGGTGCACCTTGATTTCCTTGGGTTTTGGAACAAGCGCGCGTGAAGCGTAATAATCTTCTCGCTCGTACTCCTCAGTGATGATGTCGTTGCACAGTTCAACGCACTCATCGCAGATGTACACAGACGGCCCGGCAATCAGCTTGCGGACTTCCCGCTGAGATTTGCCGCAGAAGCTGCAAGAAAGGTTTCGTCCGGATGTAGGTTTGCGGCTCACGATGTTGAGGCTCCCAAGAGGTGACTGGGTCACGCTTTAGTCTACGGACGTTCCGAGGATGTTCTTGGTATCGGCACGCCCAAATGAAAGTAAAGGCGAATTGCACAGGAGGTTGCCCTGCTGCGCAATTCGCCTACACGAATGGCCTACTCCGAGTCGGATTCAGCCGGTGCTTCGTCTTCGGAGTCGTTGGAAACCGACCCGACGATTTCGTCGATCAATCCATACTCCAGCGCAGTGACGGGGTCCATGATGTTGTCCCGCTCGGTGTCCAACTTCACCTGCTCGACGGTTTGTCCGGTGTGTTTGGACAGAATCTCGTTGCAGTGCTGACGCAAACGTAAGATTTCTTTGGCGTGAATTTCGATGTCCGACGCCTGACCTTGCGCACCACCATGAGGTTGGTGAATAAGTACCCGAGCATGCGGCAGTGCACGTCGCTTTCCGGCGGCTCCCGCGGCAAGCAGAAGTGCCCCCATGGAGGCTGCTTGTCCCATGCAGATCGTCGCCACATCGGGGCGGATGTACTGCATGGTGTCGTAGATGGCCATGCCCGCCGTGATCACTCCCCCGGGGCTGTTGATGTACAGGTAAATGTCTTTCTCTGGGTCTTGACTCTCAAGAAACAGCAACTGCGCGATGATGGCGTTCGCCACGGTATCGTTCACTTGCGTTCCCAAGAACACGATCCGGTCGATGAGAAGGCGTGAATAGATGTCGTAAGCACGCTCGCCGCTGCGGGTGTGCTCTACGACTGTAGGCAGGTAGAAGGAACTGGCAAACTGCTCGTTCATCGTATCTCCAAGTTGTGGGCCAGGACGGCCGAGAAAGGAACTAACGGGGCGTTAAAAACGGTAACCCACAGATCCGTAGCCGGCTTCCCTTCTCTGCAACGAAAATGGGCCGGCCACCAAGACCGACCCATTCGCTGCCGTACTCGGCCTCGCCCTCAGGCGTTTTCGAGCGCTTCGATGATCTGCGGTTTGGTCATCTTTGTGTTCACGGTCAGCCCCTTGGCTTTGGCGACGTCAAGGAGTTCCGCCTTCTTCATCGACTTTGTCCAATCTGTAGCACCGGTCGACTTGTTTGAACTCACTACTGGCGCAGTGGACTGATCGTCGGCTTCCGCCGGCTCCACTGTGGTGATGGTCGCATTGTCAATCAACCAATCAAGCGTCTTTTCTTCTTTAATCCGGGCCTTGAGCATGTCCGCGGCACCCTCTTGCTCGATGTAGCCTTGGATGGCCTCGACGGGTTGACCGCGCTGCTCAGCCATTTCGGCAATCTTGGCCTGCAAGTCATCGTCGCTCACTTCGATCGATTCTTGACGTGCAACACCATCCAGCACGCAACTGGCGCGCGCCGCGAACTCGGCCCGCGTTCGCAAGTCCGCCATCTCCGCATCCGAGAACTTCAGGTTTTTGGGGTCTTGCCCCATGTACGCTTGGCGCATCCGGAGCTCGTCCACTAATGCACTGAGTTGTTCGTCGATCATGCCTTGAGGCACGTCAAAAGTATTTGATTCAACGAGCGTCTCCAACACATTGACACGGGCTTGGTTCTTGCCGGTGTTTTCGGCGAACTCTGCAAGTTGCTTTTTGATGCTTGCGGTCATGTCTTTCGCGCTTTCAAAGTCCAGCGCCTTCGCCACCTCATCGTTCAACTCTGGAACAACATGGGCCTGAATCGTGATGACCTTCACAGTGGCCAACACGGTCTCGCCTGCGATGGCTTCGTTCTCTGTGTGTTGGCCAATCGTGACTTCCTCAGACTTCTCTTCGCCCGTCTTCATGCCAAGAAGCAACGTCTCTACACCCGGATAGTACCGTTCCGCGACGGTGTGAATCATTGTGCCGGGCTCGTTGACCAACTCAGACCCCGATTGCGTCAACTTCAGCTCGGTTACAACCAAGTCTCCCGATTGCACCGGCCGGTCATCGCTGACTTCCTCAATCCGGGCTTGGCTTGCAAGTCGCTGCCCAATCGCGCGATCGATGTCGGCCTTCGTGACCTTCGCGACCGGCATTTCAACGGCCACACCCTTGTGACCAGCCACGGTAATCTCGGGTCGGAAGTCGACCTCAATGGAGAAGGTCAGGTCGGTGTCGCCGCGCACATCACCTTGCTCCACCACTTCAGGCCGCCCCGCCACAGGAAGGTCACGCGCCGCCTCACGGTACGCGGCCTCGATCAGCTTGCCGAAGACCTCATGCTTGACCTGAGGAGCGTAGCGCGCCTCAATCATTTTGCGCGGCACCTTGCCGGGTCGGAATCCTGGGATTCTCACCTTCCGCATCAGGTCGCGGTACGCCCGGTCCAGTTCGCCCTTCACCTCGCCCGAAGCGACTGTGAAGTGCAATTTGCGGCCAATGGTAGACACCTCTTCGATCTTCATATCGTACTGCATGAGTACTCCTCGCGTGATTTTGACGGCCGCCAATAACCGAATTCGGCGGAGGTCACAGCCCCAAACCGCAACTCATTGACGACAAAGTGAACCATTGCCGCATCAACGAGCACGCCGCTTGTTCATGCGATGCACCCACAGACCGGTGTTTATCGACGCTTTACCCTACGGCCATTGATACAAGTGCAACCTATACTATCGTTGCATTTGCGACTCATATGGTTCCACCTAAGGCAGAATACTGACCCGCAGTTGAGCCGCATTCGGTGCCAATCGCGCAACACATCTAGCCCCGCACCTCCCTAACCGCGGTCAGCACAATAAGCCCTGACCCTCACTAAGGGGGCCGTCGTGTCCACATTCTCCGATTTCAATCTTGACGAATCCATCGTCAGCGCCGTCGACAAGCTGGGCTTTGAGACGGCAACCCCCATTCAGGCCGCTACGATTCCGGTCTTGATGTCCGGGGGCGACATGATCGGGAAGGCACGAACCGGTTCGGGCAAAACAGCGGCCTTTGGACTCCCGATGATTCAGCGAATGCTGGACGGTGGAAACAAGCCCAGAGGGCTCATTCTGGCCCCCACGCGAGAGCTGGCTCTCCAAGTGACCGAAGCAATGCGGTCCTTCGCCAAAGGTCTTCCGGTTCGCATCGTCGCCATCTACGGCGGCGCTCCCTACCCACCGCAACTGAAAGCACTCCGCAACGGCGCCACCATCGTGGTTGGCACTCCCGGTCGCGTCATCGACCACATGGAGCGCGGGACACTCGACCTAAGCCAGATCGAGATGTTCGTGTTGGATGAAGCGGACGAAATGCTCCGTATGGGGTTCATTGAGCCGGTTGAAGATGTGCTTTCGGCTCTTCCTGAGGCGCGCCAGATTGCCCTATTCAGCGCCACCATGCCACCCGCGATTCAGACAGTTGCGCAGCGATTTACCCGCGACCCTCAAACCGTTGAAGTCGAGGCTACTTCGTTATCAACCGACCACATCGAGCAGTTTTGGATTCGCGCTCCCGCCCG